>JBDTLQ010000185.1:0-6709 GCA_039934715.1 Ignavibacteria bacterium
GTTCTTTCTTTTGATCTTTCAAAAGAAAGAACAGTAAACTTGTCTACCTTTAAAAATTAGAAATAATTTTTCTTAATTCGTTTTTAAATAGCATTAAAGTTACAATAATTATTTAATCGTTTTGGACGGATGTGCTCCAATTCATCCTAAATGCATTCAGATATTTTTCAATATAGAATTGTTTAAGCTTTGTCTTATATTGCATTATGTAACGCGGATGTTCAAGTGCAACTATCTCATCAAAGAATTTATATTCTTCATTTACTTCCCTGAGAAATTTTTCATTCTTACCTTTACCAAAACAAAAACAGACATCCGTATGAATTCCGAAAGTGATCTGCTTCTTAATACTTTCAACAATAAACTGACGCACCGCTTGTGTCAGCTCTTTGCTGTCATAATAGTTGTGGTTAACTTCTTTTCCCTTTTTTCCCTTAGCTGTAAAACCAAGCGGACAAATTGAATTGATATAAAACTTACTGTAAAATTCCGGCACGCCCCCAAATGCTTCTATCATTTCATAAATGAATACGGACGACAGTTCATGTGTAAGGTCACCATCAAAGCTCATACCGCATTTTTCTATCAGCCTTTTGGGATCTGTGAATGGGATTCCTGTAACTCCACCGCCAAACCGCCCGGGATTGATCCCAAGAATGATGTGTCTTTTGTTATTATCATTATAATATTTTTTGTAAAAACCGGAAGAGACAGGGATTATTTTTTTGTTTTCTTTAAAAGGATTCATCATAGTGATCCCTGAAGGAAGTTTGCCAGTGAAGTTAATGTTACTGTTAAAATTGATTATTCTTTCGGAGAATGTTTTCAAGGATGTAGTTTGTCAGGTTTGTAAAGTTTGTAAGACTATAAAGTTTAAAAGGTTGTAAAGTTATCGGTTAAAGAAATTCTCTGACTTCTCCACCAGCCAGTTCTTTGCACCCAGCGGATTGCTTTGCATTTTCTTTATTTCTCTTTTCAGCATTGTCAGATTAATGTCTTTGTTATTTTTTATACCTTCAGACTTAAGTCTTGTAAGCTCAGTCACATGTTTCAGAAACTCATAATGTGCGGCTTTCTGTTCTTCGGATATTAACTTTTCACTTTTCAGATAATGCCTGAAAGAATCAATCGCGGAAAATATCTGTTCATGCAGATCCTGTTCGTAAAAGATCCTCAGCGTAAAACTCTTTACCATTACCTTTGTAAGGAACAGTTTAAAATTGGTTCGCGAAAAATAATGCAGCGCTTTGTCATATTCTTTCAGCCTGTAAGCTAAGAAGCCTTTGCAATAGTTTACAGTGTTTGACATTTCATCTGCTGGCGAAATGCCGTTTCGGAAAAGATCAAGAAAATCTTCCGCCCATTGAAACTCACCCACCATGCATGCGGATGTATAAGTGGAAATAAAATTAATAAAAAGAATATAGTCAGGAAGCTGGATCTTTCTGTCGACCATTTGCCGTAACATACTGAACCTGTCTTTATAAAATGATTCATCTCCCAGTTTTAATCTGTAAGCTGCATAAGAGTTAGCTACCAGCAGTATATAGTAAATATCTTCAGAGGAAAGATTATTTTCAAATTTTTCCTTTAACTCTAAAAGATCCCGGTAATCCTTTTCTTTCCTGAACAGTTCGATTGAAATGATCTGCTTGTAGATCCTGCAGGAGGGACTATCTTCAAAATCCTTGTCTTTAATATACTCCCAGATATTATCAAACATTTCCATATTGAACTGTATGTTTCCGTGGTTTTTATTTGTCAGCATTTTGGAATAATGCCGCATCAAAACAATCAGCGAGTACTTTAAAAAAATATCAAATTCATTTTGAATGAGATTGAAGGTATAACCGGATTTCTTGAACTTAAAATGAGAAGTATTGTTACGGGCGAGTTCATGAAGTGACTGGAGATAGAATTCATCTTTGACCGGCAGGCTTTCAAGCTGTCTGCTGATCTGTTTTTCTTTGCTGATGTAGAATGTATTAAGCTTTCTCTCGTGAAGTTCGGTGAGCAGATTGATGTCGTTGCGTAACTTATCTTTATCGTTAGAGATGTTTTTCAGAAACAACTCTGATAACTGGTAAAGATCTGAAATGATATTCTTTATCTTAAAATATTCAAACTTTTGGTTCTTAAAGACTTTTTTAAATATCTTTTCTTCAGTGAGATCTTTCGAATCAAAGCCCGGATAAAAATCCAGTACAGCCTCGCTCAGTCTTATTACATTCGGGTTTGTATTAAAGTACGGAGACTTTACGAAATCCCTGAATTTGTTTATCTCAGGTTTTGAAAAAGTTCTGAGGATCGTAATCAGTTTGGTATTGATCATGCTTGACTTTCGTGAAAGCAAATTTCTTAATGAGCTTATGAGGAAATTTATTTATATCCTTCACGTTTAAATTTTTCCGCCTCCTGGTGAGAATTCTGAAAGTTTTTCATCGCGAGAACTTTATCATAGTAAAGACCTGCCGTAGCCTTATTTCCTTTTACGTCATTCAGCATTCCTGAAACCAAATATATGAAAGCGGTATAAGCAGCTTCATTATCCTTATCCAGAATTTTAGTTATTTCCTCTGCATTCGTGATATAAGGCTCAGCTTCCGGCAGCCTGCTAAGCTTGAACAAGCTTAAAGCTGTATAATAGTTGGCTTCCCTCTTAAGATTAAGATTGTTGTATCCGGCCCTGCCGCTGTCAATATTCTGCAGGATGTTTTTCCATCCTTCAAGCGCGAGGTCAAACTTCCCCTGTCCAACGTAACTGTTGTACAAATATTTTGCAAAGATGGGATTCTCCGGGTATTCTTCGTGAAGTATATTGGAGTAATATTCCGCCTCCGCGTAATTCTTTTCATATACAAGATTAAGATACGCCAGCACGTATTTTGCCTCAGACTTTGTATACTTCGAATCACTTGAACTTTCCTTTATCTGCGATAAACCCTTTATCTTGTCTCCCTTAGGAAATATCAGCATCAGCGGTTTAACAACGGGATAAGCATCCGGTACATATTCAGCAAAATAATTATACATCCCGATACCGAATATCACATCCTTATTATTCTTGTTAATATCATGTGCCTTCTGCAAAAGATTTAATGCTTCCCTGCCGTCTTCGGCTGCCTTAAGCCAGCTTTCTCTAAGACTTCTCACAAGACCTCTGTAGCCTAATGCACCGCCTTTGTAGAACATAGCATTGTCATCAAACTCATTTGCATCCAGACGTTCGTCCGCGATTTCAATGACCTTATCAAGTTCACCGAAAAACTTTTCATCCAGTGAATCATTTTCTTTATTAAGGTTTATACGCCACCAGTCTATCATTGATAGAAAAAAATATCCCGCGGGATCTGCCGGTTTTGATTGGATCATTTCGTCAAATACTAACTGGGCTGAGTCGAATTGCATGTGATAGATATGATCTATCCCTTTTGAAAACTTGTCACCTGATGTCTGTGAGAAAAGATTACCGCATGACAGCAGACTAATGAGCAATGCAGCAAACATTTTCGTGTTAATGATCTTATTCAATCGTCGTTTCAATTACTTAATTATAGAAAAATACTTTTTAAAATACTATATAAACAAATTCATATATTAAAAAATCCATGGATTCATTTAATAATATAAAAAAAGACAGCACGCTTCCGTGCTGCCTTTAATTGCTGTTTTAAAATGTGGTGATAAGACCTGTTGATGTTTACGGTGTTATAGCCACAACAAACTTTGTAGCGTTATTATATGCAATCAATATATCGGAAAGTGTAGCAAATTTATCCCCGTTAAGATCCGATTGAATGTATCCTGAACTAAAGATACCGACATCATTGAACACATTCAGAATGTCGGACAAAGTGATGGTTCCGCTCTTGTCTACATCCCCGCTGTAGATTGACCATTCGGGACCCACAAGGACCATATTGTTTCCGTATGACTGAGAATTATCGGATGTAAAATCATAATTCAAAACATTGCCGCTTATGTAAGACTCACCTCCGAATTTGCTCCAGGTCTCGATCGAGTTTCTGTGATTCAAAACAAGATAGTATGTTCCTGAAGGTGCATTACTGAAAAGAATAGATGCTGTAAAATTCACTGAATCGATCCGGGCTTTTCCTGAATCTACTTTTGCAAAGGGTGGCGTAGAATTTCTGAGGTAAACTCTTACAGTATCTTTCATATTCAATCTTCCGGTTAAAGTATTATAAAATCCTTCCGGGACAGCTGTGATGTTTGCAGGAACAGGCGGAACAACCATTTGCTCCTGTGTATATTTTAATACTCTGTAAGCGTTGATTCTGCCGTATCCCATTTCATTATTCCATCCACCGAGTGATAAAGAACCCGGAAGTGAATAAGTATACGATCCAACCTTATCAGCTAGCCTTGCTACTCTTGATCTTAATGTATCCCATCTCATATTGCTGTCAAGACCAAGTGCAAGCGCGCAAACTCCGGATGTGTTAGGTGTTGCGCTTGATGTACCGTTGAATGTTGAGAAATAATCTGTTGAACTATAACCTGCAGATCCTCTTCTGTCTGTTGCATAAATTTTTACGCAAGGAGCAACAATGGTAAGACCTGTTCCGTAATTCGCTCCCCACCAGTTCTCACCGTCGCAGCTTGTGGGACTTTTCCTTTGATTACACGGGCTTATTCCTCCGACTGCAATTACATTTGTAAGTGTTGCAGGCCATGAAACTGAGCTGTTATCATTACCCGTAGCAAAACAATAGACTATTCCTTTTCCGCCTCTGCCTGTTGTAACACCGTCAAGGATGGCGTTATCCGCTGCCGATATTGGAGAACCGCCTCCCCATGAATTACTTGATACCCAGCAGCCTGATGTTTTTGTATATATCAAACCATTGGTTATAGCAGCTGATGTGGTACTACCGGACGCATTAAAAATTTTAATTCCGAATATTCTTGCATTTGGTGCTACACCTGATATTCCGATCGTATTGTTTCCTGATGCGCCGATTATACCGGAGCAGCATGTTCCATGATTATTGTCGTCCATGGAATTTGTATTATTTGAGTAAAAGTTATAACCTTTCCCGTTAACAATCTTTGCTGAAAGATCGGGATGCAGTGTATCGATCCCTGTATCAACAACTGAAACCTGTACGGATGAAGAGCCGAGAGAAATATCCCAAGCGCTGTCAACATCCATATCACAGTCAGCAGTTACCCCACCTAAAGTCGGAGCATTGCTTCCTGTGTTCTTTATGGACCACTGGCTTCCAAAGAACGCGTCGTTGGGTGTGTAGCATAATAGATTTGTCTGAAAAAAATTTGGTTCCGAATAATTCACCATGCCGGATTCAAAAATATCGTTAGCTACATCTAAAGAATTATTTTCAGCAGGTACTTTTAATATGTAAGACTCTCCTCCTGAAAGATCGAGCTTGTTTATTACCTGAAAAGAATTACTCTCAATATAATTTAAAGCTTCTGCAGAGCTCATGCCGGATTTAAACTGTACAATTATTTCATTGATACATCCTAACTGTACTTTGCTGCTTCCGACGTTTGATGGAAGAGTGAATACAGTCGACGCGGTCTCAAATGAAGGATTTGATCTCAGGCTCCTTATCAAAGACTCTGCTGATTCGTCCGGCTGCATAGACGTGAATTTGACGATCTGCATTTGCTCGTTAGGATTGAAATTGCTCATTTCAAAATAAGCCCTGTCAGTGCCGAGACTGCTGCTGAATTCATCTGCTGTCATAGGATTTTTCAGAGCAATGAAAAGATCAGTATTACTTTTAAACAAAGGTATCTGACTTCCTTTATAGTAATAATAATTATCCATTGGAGCCGAATTATCAGGCTTAAAGCTGCTGGCTGTGATCAGGAAAATGATCCCGGTCAGCCAAAGGAAAAGTACAGTTTTCATAATTTATTAGTTTAGGGTTATATAAACAAAAAGATTGAAAAAGATAATTTCCCTTTCAATCTTTTTTGTTTTTTAAAATGTATTGCTAAAGTGCTGTTTCATCCTGAATTATTTCAGGGCTTTAAAATTCTGTTTAATTTATAACAGTTTTTGAATTTTCAAAAGTTTTTTTCTAAAGCATTATTTTCCATTAGAATCTCGTGTAATCTTTTTTGAATATTCTTTCAGATCACTGCGATTATTTTGATTAAAAGAATTAACGTCAGCCACTGATGACTCAGGAGTCTTTTTTGTAATAAATTTAGTCGCATTGTTAAAAGCTATAAGAATATCAGAAAGTGTAACAACATAATCTCCGTTGAGGTCAGTGACAACATATCCGGTTGTAAAACTTCCTGCACCATTAGAGATACTTAGTATGTCCGGAAGGCTTATCGAACCATTCCTGTCCACATCACCACTATACAGACACCACTTTGATCCTATCAGCACCTGATTATTACCGAATGCCTTCGATTGGGATGAAGTGAAATCGTAATCAAGCGTGTTTCCTCTTGTAAATGTTTCGCCGCCCAAATCACTCCAGGTTTCAAGCGCATTTCTATGAATGATCTGAATGTAATATGTTCCGCTTGGTGCATTCTGGAAAACACAAGCAGCGGTCAATGAGTTTGGATCTATGGTTGTCTTTGCAGAGTCGATCAGATTATATGGGGCAACTGTATTTCTCAGATTAGCAATTATTGTATCACGCAGGTTTAAAGTCGAGCCATTGTAAAGCGCTTCAATGGAAAGTTTAATATTTAC
>JBDTLQ010000186.1:0-6685 GCA_039934715.1 Ignavibacteria bacterium
ATGTAAAATACAGTTATAAACTTTTTCATTATATTAGATTTAAAAAATTCATTATGTATGCATGGACAATTAATCAATTCCGGAAAAGACAATCATTATTTCAGCAAGATCATCTTTTTTACTTCACTGAAATTTCCGGTTTCAAGTTTAAAATAATAAACACCGCTTGGATTTCCTGCGCCGTTGAATTCAACCGAGTAGCTTCCCGGATAAAGATTTTCATTCACCAGTGATGCTGTTTCCTTACCGAGCGCGTTAAAAACTACAAGCTTTACTTTTTGTACGATCGAGTTTGGATCAGGTCTGATATCAAATTGAATTTTAGTAACAGGGTTAAACGGGTTGGGAAAATTTTGTGATAAATTATATTCATATGGTACCAGTGAATTTACCTGCTGTATCTTTGTAAGTGTGTCGGTATAGGATACTATTCTGAAATTGTCAAAGTAGAATCCGTCGCCTGCCAGGCCATTGTTGTTTGTAATGAGATTAAACCGTATCCTGATCCTTTGTCCTATGTAAGGAGTCAAATTTATTTGCTCATTGATCCAGTGTTTGATTCCTGTGAATGATGGCTGCCCGGAAACAGGTATTGTATTTCTACCGGGAAGATTTATCCAGCTTGCACCGAAGTTTGTACTCACCTGAAGTCTTGTATAATCTGATGTTCTTTCTTCAGCCCATTTCGCGGCAAATTCGATCTTCGGATTTATAATGCCGGTTAAGTTAATTGTATCATTCAGCGTAAAGGTATTATTGCTGGGGCTTCTGGAATTTCCGTATCTTGAATCAGCGAAATTTTTACTGCCGTCGTAGGGATCAATGAATGTACTATCCCACAATATTCCTGTTCCTGCTCTTGTCCATTTTACAATTCCGTTCTCCGCGTTGTCGGAAAATAAAACATTCTTCTTCCCTACATTAATTATTATTGTATCCGTTGATGTCTCTATCCCTTCCTGCTTTACAGAAATAAAAAATTTCATTTCATCCAGCAGAACTGCTGAAGAATTAACATAAAATGTAACAGGAGTATTTGTGTTTTCCTTAAACTGTCGTGAAACAATACTGTCATAATTCAAATTTACATTCAATGCTGCAGCATTAGGATAATTTGTTGTCACACCGACGGTAACATTTTTCGCGGCACCGGACAGCCCGCGATTCTTTAAGGTGATCAATAACTTGAGTGTATCATTTTTTAAAACATAACCATTACCCGGAATTTCATAATTAACAAAATCCGCGAATGCGCCGGCAACCCATGTCAGATATTTGACACCATAAAGATTTTCATTCGCCACGGGAACTATCTCAGACTGCAGCGGCCAGAAATCACTTCCTCCTACTTCAGGCGTCCAGCAGTAAGTACCAATAGAATGAAGAAAATCCCGGGTAGTCCCGCTGGAATAATACTGAAGCATTTCAATTACTGTCCCGTACAGATAGTCGTTCTTCGACGCGAAGTCTGAAGAGAACTCAGAATATATCTCATAATTAATTGCAGTGTCATTGTAACCGTAAGGATTGAGATATCTCCCTGCTACCGAGTGAGTTGAAAAAGCTATCTTCGCATGGATCGTCTGGACAAAACTTTTAATGGCCTGGGTCTCAGGTTCAGATCCGGCTGATGGTCCCCTGTACGTTTCGGATCCGGGATCACTGCTTGAACCGTTATTGAAGCCCCAGCCGTAATCATAGTTCCTGTTCAGATCAACCCCGTAATTTCCGCCTCCGCTATTCCGCCTGTTCTTCCTCCAGAGTCCACCACCTCCGGGATCGGTCGTTTGATTGTAAACATAACCATCGGGATTGGCAATTGGTACAAAAAATATTTCACGGTTATTCATAAGATAACTTGCTTCAGGATTTGTCGCGTAATTTTCCAAAAGCCAGTACATGTAATACATAAGACAAGCCATTGCCTGCGGCTCACGTGCATGATGAAGCGCGTCGAAATATACTGCAGGCTCGACAGCGGATTCATTTACATCGGGATTATCCGAGATCTTTACGGCCCATATTGTTCTGCCTTCGGTTGTAGTTCCGAGATTTTGCTTTACCGATATCAGGTTTGGAAACTGAATCCGCATTGAATCAAGTTTTTGCATTACTTCAGTGTAAGTATAAAATCCGCCCATGCTGCCGTATGAAAATCCGTCAATACCGTTTTGTAAAAGTATGTCGTAGCTATTCTGCATCTCGCCGAGTGAAGAAGATTTTCTTTTGCTGTAATATGACCTGAGATCTTTTATTTTTATATCGTAGCTTAGTCCTGTTTTTTTTAATCTTGAGATCTCTTTCTGATTGATAAACAATTCTATTCCGTCCGAAAAATTTCCCTGATAATGTTCAACGGTGATATCATTCGTCTGAAGCGTTGCAAGGTCTTCTGCAGATCTTACATTTACTTTTACAAGACTGTAAGTTGATAAAGGGTCCTCAGTGGCCGTCATTTTTCCGGTAACAAATAAGAGCGTGAATGATAAAAACAGAAAAGAGGAAAATCTTAATTTAAGCATATAAAAATTTGTTGTTTGGGTTGTTTTGCTGAAAAACTTTTTGAGAAAATTTAAATTAATTAATTTCCATTTTAAAGGACATTTGTAAACGAATCAGATTGTGCTAAATATTTTAATTAAGCGGGGGTTGTATGGTGAACTGTAAGAATGTATAGGGTAGGTGTTTTTATTTTATCAGGATCATCTTTTTCACTTCATAAAAATTACCCGCTTCCAGCTTATAGTAATATATACCACTGGGATAATTTTCCAGGTTAGCTTCTGTTGTATAATATCCGCCTGTTAGAAACTCATTAAGTAGATTTTTTTCGAACTTACCAAGATTGTTGTAAAGTGCTAAAGTTACAATACCGTCATTCTTTATTTGAAAATCAATTTTTGTAGAAGGATTGAAAGGGTTAGGATAATTTTGAGACAGATCAAAATTCAGCGGAGTGTTGATCACAATTCCGTCATTCAAATAAAAATATTCATAGTTTCCATTGTAGTCAATTTGCTTAAGCCTGTAATTATATTTTCCTGAATTAACTTTATCATTAAAGAAATATTCTTTTGGTTCATTTGTAGTTCCATTTCCGTTTACAAACCCAATATTTCTCCAATCTTGAGAGTCAGAAGTTTTTCTGTGAATTTCAAATCCGGAATTATTTATTTCACTGGATGTACGCCAGCTTAACAATATATTATTATTAATTGCTGAATGAACAAAACTGGTTAACTCAACAGGAAAAATCCGTAATCCGGACGAATCAATAGAATAACTCGCGGGATCAGTGATTTCAGTAAGAACATTTCCAATGTAAGCAAATATTTTTGTAGATGGAATATCCGGAGCTTCTCTCCACCTCAAACGGAGATCAACAAAATGATAATCAACAGAGTCAGTGCGTATTAACAATCGCAGAACAGAAGTGTACAATACCATTTCCATTATTTTAACACCTACGAGGTTGTGAGGAACAATAAATCCATTACCGGGAGAAGGAAACTCATTCATTGATAGCATAAGTCTGGAAGTACCATCAAAATTGTTTTCTATCTTTGGGTTCCTCGGCTGCAAATTTGGCGGCAAACCTGATGACCGGGTTTCATACGAAAGTATTCCTCCGTTGGCAACTGCCGTCTGGAAGTTAAAATAGTACTCTCCTCCCGCATATTCAAATCTTGTAGTATCGGTATGAATAAGATAAATATCAAAGATTACAAAATTCTCTCCGAACTTCCCAGGTTCGAAATTTTTTGCAACAAGCTTGTACCCCGGTACTTGAGAATAAAGTTCAGATGATAGAACAAAACAAACTACTGTTATTAACGATAGTATTAGTCTTCTCATCGGATTTGAGACTTAATTGTTTTAAGTATAAATTATATTTTACATTCATTACAAAAAAGGATAAGTTATATGAATCTGAATTCAGTACAACGATTTTCCAACCGTGTTGAAAATTACATAAAGTACCGCCCGCATTATCCAAAAGTAATAATTGATTTTCTTAACGAGGAAACCGGCTTAGATCCAAAAAAGATCGTAGCTGATATTGGATCGGGTCCGGGTATATCCAGCGAACATTTTATTGAAAACGGTAATACGGTTTTCGCCGTCGAGCCGAATGAAAAAATGAGAAGGGGTGCCGAAAAAATTTTTGAAGGATCCGAAAATTTTATCAGCATTAAAGGAACAGCAGAGGATACCACTCTTCAAAGCAATACGATTGACCTGATTCTTGCAGGCCAGGCATTTCACTGGTTTGATAAAGAAAAATGCAGGATCGAATTTAAAAGAATTCTGAAAGACTACGGGTATGTTGTGCTGATGTGGAATTTGAGGGATCGCAAGAGTTCTTTTATGGAGGAATATGAAGATCTGCTGATCCGGTATGGAACAGAATATGAAAATTTATATCAGGATGATGTTGACTCAAAAGAAATTGCACGTTTCTTTTTACCTTCAGTCAATAAAATAAAAAAATTTCCAAATTATCAACTGCTTGATTATTCAGAGCTGGAGGGAAGACTGCTTTCAAGCTCATACATTCCGTTAAATGAAAACCCCACTTACTATAAAATGATATGTGAACTGAAAACTATTTTTGAAAAAAATAAAAAAGACGGGAAGGTAAAAATGGAATATGAGACGAATCTGTATTATGGAAAGCTTACATGAAACCGATTTTAGTAAGTTTCTTAACAGGTATTCAAAATGGCAAGTATTAAGAAATAATAATTATTAGTTTTGTATAAATTTACAAATTATTTTGAGAACCAAGTTTTAAAAAAGAGACCTTATTTAAAAAAGGATTGGTGTATAAGAATTATAGAAAATCCAATGAGAGTTGAGGAACAAGATTCAGATAGATTCAGGTTTTGGGGTATTATTCCTGAATTTGAAAATAAAATATTATAAGAGTAATTACTTTAAAAGACAAATTAACTATTCATAACGCTTTTCCAGACAGGAGTTTTAAATTATGAAATTAAATTATTATCCGGATACAGACTCGTTATATATAGACTTATCCTCAAAGACTAGTGTAACAAGTGAAGAAATTTCTGATGGTGTTGTTTTAGATTATGATAACGATGGTAACATTGTCGGTATCGACATTGATCACGCAAGTATAAAACTGGATTTAAAAGAATTAGTATTGAGTAAATTACCTGTTGGTTTACAGAAGATTACAGTTGAGTAATAACCTCCGAGATACGACATAAATAATATGAGCAGATTATTTCAGAGCAACTATAGAAATATTACTAAAGAAATTTTGTCATTACCAATTCCAGCTTAATGATATATTGAAACCAATATCTACCAGAAAATTTATAAACCTTGTTAGATCAAATTTATTAATATTCCAATTTCTTTCTTAATTTCTAAAATCCAAAATCCCAAATCCAAAATCTAATTTCATTCATTATCCGCAAGCTTCTCTGCTCTATCAGCTGTCTTGAGCTTATCAATGATCTCATCGATGTCGCCTTCCATTACATCGGAAAGATTATAAAGTGTCAGACCTATCCTGTGGTCAGTGAGCCGGTTCTGAGGAAAGTTATACGTTCTTACCTTATCGCTTCTGTCTCCTGACTTCACCATCTTCTTTCTTTGAGAGATCAATTCTTTATCACGCTTCTCGAGTTCGTGTTCATAAAGTCTCGAGCGTAAAACTTTCATCGCCTTCATTTTATTTTTGATCTGTGATCTTTCATCCTGACACTGAACCACTGTATTGGTCGGAAGATGAGTGATGCGAATTGCGGTCTCGACTTTATTTACATTCTGACCTCCGGCGCCGCCCGAACGAAACACATCAATCTTTAGTTCTTTATCATCTATCTCAATATCAAAATCTTCCGCTTCGGGAAAAACTGCAACTGACGCGGCTGAGGTATGAACTCTTCCATTCGCTTCAGTCTTCGGAACTCTCTGCACCCTGTGCACTCCGCTCTCATACTTCAGATCACCATAAATACTTTTGCCGCTGATGTTCATTACAACTTCCTTTACACCGCCGGGAACAGTTGATTCACTGTAATCAATTGTCTCGACCTTCCATCGCTTATTTTCAAAATATCTAGAATACATTCTGTACAGATCAGCGGCAAATAAAGCTGCCTCTTCCCCTCCTGTGCCTGAACGTATCTCAAGGATCGCGTTCTTATCATCGACCGGATCTTTTGGAATTAGAAGCTCTTTAATCTCTTTTTCAATTTCTTCCAGCCTTGCTTCAAGAACATCCTGTTCACCTTTTGCCATCTCCTTCATTTCCTGATCATTTGTCTCAAATAAAAGGCGCTTGTTTTCTTCAACCTCTTTTTTTGTTTTCAAATAATTATCGTAAGCATTTACAATATCTTCCAGACCGGAATATTCTTTTGACAGCTTTCTGAACTCGTTCTGATCATTTGTAATATCCGGAGCTGCCAGCAGATCCGAGATCTCGTGATAACGTGATTTTACTTTTTCTAATTTTTCGAACAAAGCCTTTGGTTAAATGTTAAATGTTAAATGCTGAATTTTAAATTTTAAATGTAGAATGTAGAATGTAAAATGTAGAATGTAAAATGTAAAATGTTGTTTACATTTTTGTCAACCTATTTCAGGACAAGACACTATCAACTATCAACTATCAACTATCAACTATCAACTATCAACTATCAACTAT
>JBDTLQ010000187.1:0-6684 GCA_039934715.1 Ignavibacteria bacterium
TCCGGTTTTTGATCAGCAGCATAAATTTTACTCCGATAAAATTGAAGCTTCGCCTGTTAAAGATGAGCACTATTTTTTCCGTAAGCATTTACTGGCAGATGAAATGGCTTTTTACCTGGCACCGAGAGACCCTAACACAAATCTTCCGCACCTGCAGTACTCAATGGATAATTTTCTTAAGTATTCTCTTATCAAGCTTCTGAAGTTTTATAATATAATGCTTCATGAGAAAAAGCAGAATAACTTTGATTACGAAATGCATATGCTTGATGAAGTCCTTTTTTACATTAATAAAAATAAAAACGAAGATAACCCGACACTGCTTATATACTACTACATAATAATGCTTGAAAAAGAAAAGCAGTCTGAATATTTTTTTGAACTTAAAAAACTAAAGGATAAGTTCTTCGATGAGCTTGCAAGAAAAGATCAGTATATGCTGTTCCTTCACATGGCCGGTTACTGCGCTTATGTATTCAATGTATTGGGGAAGAGTGATTTCATGAGGGAGCATTTTCTTTTATCAAAAGAAAATTTTGATAAAGGAACCATCAAGCTTGGACACATCATTTACATGGATTTTCTCAATCATGTAAAGGTAGCAGTAAGGGTTGATGAGTTTGAATGGGCTGAGAGATACATTAACCAATACACGGAGGCTTTGAACGAAGAAAAACAGAGTACACTGAACTTCTGCTACGGCTACATCAATTACAAAAAGGGAGATCTTGATAAGGCGCTTGACCTGTTGTCCCGCGCCAACTTTCCGAACTTCATTATCAAGATACAGGTAAAAATACTTTTGCTGCAGGTCTATTTTGAAAAAGAATATTATGAACAGGCGCTAGCGATGATCGATACATTCCGGCATTATCTCTTGCGCGAAAAATCGATCGTCGAGGATTTTAAAGATTCATTTTATGAATATCTCCGGATTATAAATGATCTTATCAAAATAAAGACCGGGCTTCTATCGGAAAATAGAGAGTTCGATCTGAAAAGAATTAAAGAGGACGTTGAAAAAATAAGATTCAACCAGTTTGGAATAAAAATGTGGCTTAGAGAAAGAGTGAAGATGATTTAAGATTTTGGATTTTGGATTTTGGATTTTAGATTGTTAGCTGCGAATTAACGCGAATGTTTACGAATTGTATCACAAATTTTATCACAAATCTTATCACAAATCTTATCACGGGTTTATCACAAATCTAAATTATTTTTATATTGGAAGTGAATGCCTTCTTGCAGTAAGTTCTGAAAAAATTATTATCTTACACTTAAAGCATTTATGTTTAATTCGTAAAGAAATTTGTGTCAATTCGCGACTATTGTCAAATAAAAAAAAGCTCCCTTTTTGGAAAGAAGAAGGGAGCATAAAATATTTTAAAACTAAATTAAGGTGTTATTTGAGTTATAAAAAGAGTTGAATTATTATATGTAATTATCAGATCTGACAGATCTGAAATATTATTTCCATTTATGTCTGTTTTTAAATATCCGTTTGCGAATAAAATGACATTGTTTGATATGGCCACCAAATCTCCTAAGTTTATCAATCCGTTGCCATTCACATCTCCGCTGTAAATCCCGAATCTTACAGGGGAAGGATTGACCTGAACCATATTGTTTCCGTATGCTTTATTTGCAGCTGTCGTGAAATCATAACTAAAAGGAACACCTCTTGTGTAAGCTTCCCCGCCAAACCGGCTCCAGGTTTCAAGTGTATTCCTGTGTTTTAAAACGATATAATAATTACCCGTGGATGCGTTATTGAATGTTACGGTTCCTGTAAATCCGGTAGAATCAATTACAACTTTTCCTGAATCAACAAGCGCGTAAGGAATGGAGCTGTTTCTCAAATAAACCTTAACAGTATCCCTGATGTTCAACTGGTTTGTTATTGTATTGTAAAATCCCTGTGGTATTAGAGTGAATGTTGATGGTGCTACAGAAGAAATTACAATTGTAAAATTAGTATTTGAGATATCAAAGAAAATATTTCCTGATGCTTCAACTTTTATTCTGGCAGTAGTTGTGTTAATACTTGGAACTGTAATGGATTCCGAGCCATCGTTGGGTGTGTTTGAAGCAAGTGTTATAGGAAAGGTCAATCCCCCGTCTGTTGATAATTTTATATTGACATTTGCACAGTTAACCGGAGCAGCGTTTGAATTCGCAACATTCCATGTAACGTTTTGTGAAGTACCGTTATCCCAGCTGATAGCTGTGTTTGGTGATGTAACAAGGAACGGTCCTGCACCGGAGTTTACATTGAAAGCTACTGAACCAAAACTTATTCCACCGCCTCCGGCGCTGTTGTCTCTTGCTGTCAATCTGAATGAAAGACTTCTTGTATATGTTGGCAATAATTCGCCAAGTGTATGACCATTATTAAGGAGGTCGCTCGTTTTCGGGAATGTTCTTGTTGGTGATGTAACAGGTGAAAACGATCTGAAGATCGGAGCATTGCCGCTCGGACTGTTAGGTGAGCCGGCAGGACCTACATCAAATTCTTCCCAGCAATAAGTAAGTGATCCCGGAGTTTCGCCGTCAGTTGCCGAACCGGTCAGTGCAAATGGAGTGCTGACAGGTATTGTAAATCCTCCGGCAGGAACAGTTACAACAGGCGGTGTATTTCCCGTGCTTGTAGTTACAGGACATGAACTTCCGCCGCCGGTTTGTGTATAGTTTGTAATTTCAGTAACACTCCCGCTGTGAAAATAGTCATCGCTATGCGGCTGCAGATCATCGGCACCGCAAATGCCCGCGTAAGGCATAATAGTGCTTCCGCTTCCGGGCTCCCATGCTGTCGAACCATTTCTATTTCCAAATCCACAATTACTTGTTGTACTGTTGAAGGTATGATTGCCACCGAACTGATGTCCCATTTCATGAGCTACATAATCTATATAAAAAGGATCTCCAACAGGTGACGGTAAGCCGGTTACACCTCTTGCTTTATTTCCGGCAAGACACACGACTCCAAGTCCCGCGACACCACCCCCTCCGGTACTGAACACATGCCCTACATCGTAATTCCCAGAACCTATAAATGCGGCGTTGTCACATGTAGTTTGATTTTGTCCAAGCATTGCATTTCCGTCGTTGTTGTTGTAGGGATCAGTTGCCGAATTTGTAAAAACAATGTTCATATTATTAGCCACCAAAGTCATTCTGACAGACATGTCTCTTTCATAAATTCCATTGACTCTGTTTATAGCTGTGACGACCGCTGCCTGACCTGCAGGAACTGTGCCTCCAAAAAAAGCTGTGTATTCTCCGTCAGCGGCGCACGCAAGACGGTATGTTCTTAATTGTTGCCCGGTCATAACCATGTTACTTCCGCCAAGATCGGGATATAAAATTTCTTCGTTCACCAGACATTCAAATTTGTTTTCCTTGCTTGGAAGGAAATCGGATTTATAATAACTTATATAAACTTCTCTTTCATCCGAACTATATGGATCGATATAATAATCTCCCATCGGTGTTAGGACCATTGCGTGAAATCCGTGCATCGTAATGTCGAGCTTTCCGACCGCGTAAGGATCGTCCATTCCTTTGACGTTGTAGGTTCTCATATCCGGAAACTGCATCGCGAGACCGGGTTCCATCATAGAATATTCCGTAAGATAAAATTTTGAATACTGTCCGTTAGGCATCGGCAGCTCAATTACGTAGGGAGAGTTCTGTGCCCTGTCGCTTAATTCGAACGGGGCATTTCTTAATTGCGCTGTTAATTGTTCAATGTTTGTATTGACTGTGTTGTATTTAGAAGGGATTATTCTTCTTTCTCCCTTTACAGCAAAATTGCCTTCTGCGGTAACGGACCAGATCTGATCTGTATTTTGAGCTTGTAAATTATTATTGTTCAGTATCACAGGCACGCCTCCTATAAAAGCTGCCAGTAATAAAAAAGTTAATATGTTTTTCATTTTTTTACTTTGGATTAAGTTTATAAATAGGAAATGATTTTTATAAATAAAAAAAGACGGATAATCTATTCCGTCCCTCTCTTTGTATACAAAATATATAAATGGATTGAAATAAAAAAATAACTTTAAATATCCATCACGATCATTCACGGTCATTTATATCCAAGATCTAAAATCTAAAATCTAAAATCCAAATCTCAAAATCCGAAATCCTAAATCCCAAATGCCAATCACTCCTCCTCCTCAGCCCTCAGCTTCTCCAGCACAGAAAAATCCTCAAGCGTCGTTACATCTCCTTTGACCTCGCCGCTGTGCGCGAGTTCGCGAAGCAGTCTGCGCATGATCTTTCCGCTTCTTGTTTTCGGGAGCATGTCGGTAAATCTTATCTCATCGGGTCTTGCAAGCGCTCCGATCTCTTTTACGACCCACTCACGTAATTCTTGTTTTAGTTCATCCGAAGGTGAGTGACTGCTTTCCAGTGTTACAAACGCGAACACCGAGCTGCCTTTTATTTCATCGGGCTTTCCAACTACCGCAGCTTCGGCAACTTTCTGATGAGCCACAAGCGCTGATTCTATTTCCGCTGTTCCGAGCCTGTGACCGCTTACATTGAGCACATCATCAACGCGTCCCATTACCCAGAAGTATCCGTCCTTGTCTATGCGTGCGCCGTCTCCCGTAAAATATATTCCGGGAAACTCGCTCCAGTATTGTTTCTGATAACGCTCATCGTCTTTGTAAATTGTTCTGAGCATTGAAGGCCACGGTTTTTTTATGACGAGCAATCCCCCGCTTCCCTTCGCGACTTTTTTTCCTTTCTTATCAACTACTTCAGGTTCAATTCCAAAAAAAGGCAATGTCCCCGACCCGGGCTTTGTTGGTGTAGCTCCGGGTAAAGGTGAGATCATTATCGCTCCGGTTTCTGTCTGCCACCATGTATCCACTATCGGACATTTTTCCTTTCCGATCATTTTATGATACCACATCCATGCTTCAGGATTTATCGGTTCACCTACAGTTCCGAGAAGTCTTAATGAATCAAGCTTATACTTTTGCACCCAGTGATCTCCCCACTTTACAAATGCGCGTATTGCGGTCGGCGCGGTATAAAATATTGTGACCTTGTATTTATCTATCAATTTCCAGAACCTGTCGGGATCAGGAAAGTTAGGAGCACCTTCATACAGAAAGACAGTAGCGCCGTTCTGCAAAGGTCCGTATACAACATAGCTGTGTCCGGTCACCCAGCCTATGTCAGCGGTGCACCAGAAGATATCCTCGTCCTTCATGTCAAATATATATTTTGTAGTAATGTATGTCTGCACAGCGTAGCCGCCTGTTGTATGAAGGATACCTTTTGGTTTTCCTGTAGTGCCGCTTGTGTAAAGAATATAAAGAGGATGTTCCGAATCAAGTTTTTCCGCGGGACAAACTTCACTCGCATTTTCCATTTCGGTGTGATACCATTTATCCAGATCATCATTCCAATTAATTTCGCTGCCTGCTCTTTTCACGACGATCACATTTTTCACAGCCGGACATTGCGTCACTGCTTCATCAACATTATTTTTCAAATGAACAACCTGCCCTTTTCTAAATGAACCGTCGGCGGTAATTACCATCGAAGCTTCAGCATCAGTGATTCTGTCTACGAGAGCGTTTGAAGAAAATCCGCCAAAGATAACCGAATGAACCGCGCCGATCCTTGCGCATGCGAGCATCGCGACCACAGCTTCTGGGATCATCGGAAGATATATGCAAACACGATCGCCTTTTTTTACTCCGAGATTTTTCAGGACATTTGAAAATTTACAGACTTCAATATATAATTGGTTGTAAGTAAGAGTTTGTGTATCGCCGTATTCTCCTTCAAAGAAAAGCGCGACTTTATTTTTCCTTTTTGACGAGACATGTCTGTCGAGACAATTGTCAGATATATTTATCTTGCCTCCCACAAACCATTGCGCGTGCGGCGCTTTCCATTTTAGTACCTTGGTCCACTTCTTATACCAGTGAAGTTCATCCGCTATCTTTGCCCAGAATTTTTCCGGATCCTTAATTGATTTTTCATAAGCTCTTTTGTACTGTTTAAAGGACTTTATGTATGCTGTCTTTGAGAAATTCTTTTTAGGCTTGAACAGCCTGTTCTCACGTGAGAGCGATGTGATATTTTTCTCTTCCTTATTCTTTTCTGACATGGATGAATAATATTTGATTGAAGTAAAATTAAGTAAATAGAATGTAATAAAAAATTTAGTTTTTAAAAAACAATTTTTTGTATTTTAATATTGAAATAGGTAGGAAAAAAATATGAGAAGTATTATTATAACCTTAATAGTTTTATTAAATAATTTGCTGATAGCTCAAACACCTCCCACTCCTTTTCTTAATCCAGGCGAGCATTGGACAAATCTTTGGTCTGTCTCTTATGATTATCAGTCTAATGGCAGCATAAGGTATTTAGTGCAAAATCCTGAGAATCCGGATTTATGGTGTGCTGTGTTCATGGCACAACAGGATTCAAATTCTGCTCTTGGATCACAAAGATTTATTTACTGTGCTTACAGCTCTAACAATGGTGACAGCTGGAATTCAAATCAAGTAAACTTATCTACATCTTCGCAAGGGTTTCCCTGCATTACATTGAAAGACAGCTCGCCTTTGGTGGCATTCCATCAAGGCGGCGGATTATTTGATTGTAATGGAATAAAAGGTATATTTATATTTGGTTGATTTACTGGTTTGAATG
>JBDTLQ010000188.1:0-6664 GCA_039934715.1 Ignavibacteria bacterium
AAGATTTTGATTTACTAATCTCGCGATCTCTTTACCGACTATATCATAAACAATGATCGAAGTGAAAGTTGATGCTGCGATATCAAATTTTATGTTTGTTGTAGGATTGAACGGGTTCGGATAATTCTGATACAAAGCGAACCTGTCCGGTATTACGGAATTATAATTTGAAATTCCTACGTTAATCGTATCAAAGTTTGCTGTCTGAACAATGACAGCGTGGTTAGTAACAGTTGCGACAGGATTAGGTCCAGTATATGATCCTTGCCCGGTTCCCACCCAATTTTGGAAATAATATGTCTTTCCGTTATGTGTAACCTGTGTCGCAGAAAGTCCGATATTGTTTGTTGATGCAGAATCATAATAAACTCCTGAGCCGGTAACCGTAACAGGAAGACCTGCAGGAAGAGTTTGTGCAAGCAATCTGTATTGAACACCGTAATTTGCAGTATATTTATTTTCTGTAGTATTGATATTTATGTTTTGTATCTGTGTTCCGCCGTTGCTCCAGTTTTGGAATATGTATCTGTAGTTACCGGTTGTCTGCGGAGAAAGAGCTTCGAGTGAATGGCTTGAACTAAGATCCCATGGGAATACACGGGTTGAATTATAGTTAGTACCATCAACTTTAAAGTTCAGAGTATTTCTGTTGGTACCGATTATGCAATAATTTTTTCCGACAAGATAATTTACAATTGTCTTGTGAACGATACCAGATGCGCTGGTTCCGATCAACACGACTTTATATTCGCCGGTTGGTACAGCTGCAGTAGAACTTACATTCACAGACAGTGAATCGGGGAAATTGCTGATAGTATTTCCTGAAGGAAATTCAGCAGTGATACCCGGTGTAGCCGGACTGACTTCATAAGTAAAACTAACAGGTGAATTATAACCTGAAGCAACTGAAGGAATATGAGCTTTGAAAGAAGCTGATTGAGCTGAACCCTGATTTACGGTTTTATAACCCGGAGTAGAAATTAAATTAAAATTAGTTGTTGGAAGAGCTGCGTTTAAAATTTCCAGAGGAGAAGATTGCTGGACAAAAACTAAATTTCTTATCTGAGCAGGATCCCAAGTAGCATCAATAACATATGAATAATCAATTGTGATCTTTTGTCCCGGGATCAGAACAACAGGAGTTCCTGCTGCTGTAGGAAGCATTTTTCTCATTACATCATGAAAGGAGGATTCACCGTTTGTTCCCGGAGGTGACGGGTATTGAATAAGATCTTCGAGGATCGCCATATGAACTGTTGCATTGGGAGCGGCAAGATAACTTTCACAATAAATTTCAGCTCTGACATTTACATTACTTCCGTTGATATTTTCGGTCACGATAATTGTTACCGGACTTAAGATACCATGGCGTGTGTCATAAGCAGACTGAACCTGTCCAGATGAACCGCCGAACATTGTGATCACACCATCAAAGAACCAGTCAGGGATAGCATTCACACCGTATACAGTTCTTCTTGTATTATTATCACTTTGATTTGCCAGATACATTGGATCATTTCCAGGTGCGGGCCAGTTCATGTGATAGCTAATACTTGTTACATAGTTTGGATCGGCATTGTTAAGAAAAAAGTCAAGGGTTGGATTATTTGATGCACAAGGACCGCATGTTGAACTTGTAAATCTTTCTACAAGTACTTTTCTGTCTCCGGCATTTGCATTATTCAATTGAAATGAAATAAAGCAAAGCAAGAAAAATAAAGAGAATACAATTTTTCTCATTTTCATATGATTTAAGTTAGACAATTTTTTTGGGTTTAACAAAAATACCCTAATTTTATTTTAGATACAACATTGATTTATTCTCTGTATGATCTCCGGTGATAAGCCTGTAAAAATATACACCGCTTGAAAAGTTATTCGCATTCCATGTGTACTCATACGAGCCGGCACTTAATGTTTCATCTGCGAGAACCGAGAGCTCTTTTCCGCTAATATCAAAAACAGAAAGTTTCGTATATGCATTTTGGGGAATATCGAATCTTATTTTTGTTGATGGGTTAAAAGGATTGGGGTAGTTTTGATGCAGTTTGTAACCTGCGGGAATTTCACCGGAAATATTTTTTATTCCTACTATGTCATCGTTCCTGAAGTAATATAAGCCGCCTTTTATATTACCGATAAAAAGGTCAAGGTCTGTATCATTATCAATGTCAGTAAATTCCGGGCATGAATTGCTGTGCACGTTTATATTTTTATATTCATTTGTTTCAAGTTCAAATTCCGGATCAGTCACGCTGCCTACATTTTTATAATATGATATTCTTCCATCCTGCCTTCCAATGAACAAATCAAGATCTCCGTCACTATCAATATCAAAAAATCTCGGTATGCTCTCATCACCAACGTCAATTGAATAATAAAAATTTGTTACGAATGTAAAGTTAAAATTACTCGCGGTTCCTGTATTTTCGTAGTACAGAATTCTTCCGTTGCTGGAACCGAGAAACAAGTCCTTATCCCCGTCGTTATCAATATCCGCAAATACAGGAGTGCTGCTTTGTCCGAGAGTAGTGAGCCCTATCTGATGTCCGCGTGCTTCAAGGGTAAAATTAAAATCAGTTGCAGTTCCGGTATTCCTGTAGAACCAAAGTGAGTCTCTTATATAACTTCCAAGCAGCAGATCTTCATCCCCGTCATTATCTAAATCCGCAAATGCCGGCGCATAATTAAAGCTGGCAGACAATAAAGGCAGTGAATCAATTTCAAGATTAAAAGAAGGAGACGTTGCCGTCCCGGTATTCCGGTAAAGTGATATTTTTGAAAAGTCACTTCCAATGAAGAGATCCTTATCATTGTCATTATCTATATCTGCAAATGTAATGTTGCTGTTGCCCCCCACATCAACGTTGTTTAAATAATTGTTTGACTGCAATTCATAATCAGGGACCGTAGCCGTTCCGTTATTTTTATAGAAAGCAAAATTATTATTGTTTTGAGAAAGATAAAGAACCGATATGAAAAGATCCTTATCTCCGTCATTATCTATATCAACAAATCTTGTTGAGTTGTATCCGTGAGATATGTAAGGAGAATTGTGCGGATAAGTGGAGTCAACTATCGCTACGTTAGGATTTGAAGGAGTACCGTTGTTCTTAATGAAGTAAATCCCCTTTGAAAACAGATCGCCCCAAAAAAGATCAAAGTCATTATCATTATCAATGTCTGCAAACTCAAGCGAATTAGCACCGTGGCGGTTTCCGTCAATATTTAAATTTTTCTGATATGAAAGTGCGGGAGAAATTATGATCAGATCCTGCCATACATCGGTTATGAACTGAAAGCTGAAATTTGTTGGTGTACCAATATTCTCATAATATGTGATTGTTCCCAGTGACTGTCCGGTAAAAAAATCCTTGTCACCGTCATTGTCTATATCACAAAATATGGGAACGCAGTTAGCTTCACTATATATAGTTGTATCAGTATGGGTCCGCAGCTCATTTATGATCAGAGTGAAAGAAGGATTTGTCACGGTTCCTGTATTTCTGTAATATTTTACGGTTTGAAATTCCCCTCCGGTAAAAAGATCATAATCATTATCATTATCCATATCGGCAAAGTAAAACCAGTTATGAAAATACAGATCATCGTAGCGTGTACTTATCAGCTTATAGCTTGCATTCTGAGGAGTTCCAATATTCTTGTAGTAGTATAATGAAGTGTCTGTGTCATAGATGAAAAGATCAAGGCATTGATCACCATCAATGTCTACGAACTGGAATCTCGCGTTATTATTGCCGCCATTAAACGGAGCAATTGAATTGACACCGTTAATGTTAAAATTTATTCCGTCAAATTTCTGAACGAGTTGCTGAGAGTAAGAAGTGTTAAGAAACAGAAGAGCTATCAACGTAAAGTAAACTTTCAAAATTATTTGCTAACCGGTTTTAAAAAAATAATTTAACTTCGCAGAAATATACATTCGCTGATCATTACTGAACTATCCCATCGCCGTATCTGAACTCATCACTTATTGTTACAGGTAATTTTCCTTTGAACTTAATAGTTCCGTAAAATGAATCAACAACCGAGTTTATAGAGGATTCAGCGTCGGCATATGCGCAGAGATATGCATCAACATCCGGAAAACCCTGTATAAGGTAAGGATTACCAAAGGATACTACAACCAACTTTTTCCCCTTTGATACCAGAGAATTTATCAGGTCAACCTGTGATCCCGGGAGACCAACGGTACCTGTTTTTATTTTTACCTTTGCATAGATCGGAATTATGATCACATCATAATTTTCCGAGCTGCTGATCACTTCATTTGAATTTGAGACCTCACCTGTCAGATCGAAGTAAGAGGTCTCTTTGAAATTATTTTTTTCGTTGAACCTGCTCAGAAAATAATCGGAGTTAGCTTTTTCATTTCCGTTATTCATTGATACTATCAGACAGCTCTGCTGAGATGCATTACTGAACGGAAATAAATTATTGTTATTTTTAACAAGAGTTAAAGATTCATCTGCTATCTGCTGCGATATTCTTATTGCATCATTTGAGTTTACAATGTTGCTGACTTCATTTACATCAGTGATCTTATTTTCATTTAGCTTAAGCCAGCTCTTAGCATCAAGTATTTTTCTGACAGAATTATCAATCCGATCCTCTGAAATTGTTCCATTCAATACAGCCTGCTCGATCGTAGAGATCGTTACTTCTTCCCCCTGCGGCATAAGTATTAAGTCAACTCCGGCGTTGATACATCTTAACGCTACATTTTCAGTACTGAAATGTTTTACTACTCCGGCCATATTGAGGGCATCGGTAACGATAAGACCTTTGAATTTTAATTCATCAATAAGAACACCTTCAATAATACTTCTCGAAAGAGAAGCCGGTACATTTGACTCGGCATCCAGTGCAGGAAGCGAAAGGTGCGCGATCATTACAGACTTAACATCATTCCTAATTGCGCTCTTAAAAGGAATAAGCTCTAGATTTTCAAGACGTTCTTTGCTGAAGTTTAGCACGGGAAGATCATTGTGAGAATCTATATCAGTATCACCGTGACCGGGAAAGTGTTTTGCAGTTGCAATTACATTTCCGTCCTGAGTACCTTTTATGAACTGGTCAGCCATAGACGAAACAAGTTCAGGATCCTCACCATATGACCGGACATTGATGATTGGGTTTTTAGAATTATTATTTACATCGACAACGGGCGCATAGTTCTGATGAATCCCAATAGCCTTGCATTCTTTAGCTATCTGTAATCCCATCTGATATGCAAGCAACGGGTTTCGTGTTGCCCCGAGAGCCATGTTACTGGGAAATAAACTTCCGTCATCGAGCCTCATCTTTGTTCCTCTTTCAAAGTCTGCTGATATGAGCAATGGAGTTTCGGATAGAGCCTGCAGCTTATTGATCAAAGAAGCTTCCTGGACCGAGCTGCCTTTAAAAAAAATAAATCCCCCGATCTTTTCATTAACAGTTAAGTTTTTCAATCTTTGAAACTCCTTTGAATTCTCGTCAAGAGCATAGCCATCGGAATTTGAAATTATCATTTGGGCGATCTTCTCACGCAATGTCATTGAAGAAAGCTTCTTCTCTGCCCAGTTGTTTTCCTTTATATCAAAAGTTTGTTTTTTATTTTCAAAACCAGACAGAGATATTTCCTTTGAACTCATAAAGATCAGCAGTAATGGAACAAAATAAATGTTTATCGAAAAAAATTTATTCATCTTTTTGAATCGGATTTATTTTCGTTGTCTAAACTTTGGGTCATCGCCGTAAAGTATCTCATAATTTCCATCGGGAGAGGAATAATGAGTGTGGAGGTTTTTTCTGCGGCGATCTCTGTCATGACCTGCAGGTATCTTAACTGCAATGCATTCGGATGATTTCCTAATATCTCAGCAGCTTCAGTAAGCTTTTGTGCGGACATGAATTCACCTTCGGAGTTAATTATCTTCGCACGTTTGTCTCTCTCGGCTTCAGCCTGTCTTGACATAGCGCGTATCATCTCCTGCGGCAGGTCAACATTCTTTAATTCAACATTTGAGACCTGGATGCCCCATGGCTCAGTCTCTCTGTCGATAAGCTCTTTTAATTTGCTGTTCACCAGTTCCCTGTGAGCGAGCAGATCATCAAGATCTCCCTGACCGGTAACGGTTCTTAATGTAGTCTGAGATATAAGAGAGGTCGCATACATATAATCTTCAACCTGAATGATCGCTTTGTTGGGATCGACCACTTTGAAATAAACCACAGCGTTTACTTTGACCGATACATTATCTTTTGTAATAATATCCTGAGGAGGTACATCAAGGGCTATCGTTCTCATTCCGACCTTTGTCATTCTGTCAAGTAACGGTATGAGTATTATAAGTCCTGGTCCTTTGACTGCTGAAAATTTTCCCAGCCTGAATATTACTCCGCGCTCATATTCCTTCAGAACCCTGAATGACCTGAGTATCATTATCAAAAGAATAAACGCCAGTACTCCTCCGAAACCGATAAGTAAACCTGCTAATGCTTCCATCACTTGATTTTAGATTTTTGATTTTAGATAATTGTTGAATTGGAATAACCCGATGGCATCCAAAATCTCGATGACATCTCTTAAACTTGCCGATGGCATCCAAAATCTCGATGCCATCTCTTAAACTTGCCGATGGCATCCAAAATCTCGATGCCA
>JBDTLQ010000189.1:0-6636 GCA_039934715.1 Ignavibacteria bacterium
TAAGTGTCTGGTACGAATATCCGGTCTTCGGTGCGGGATTTTCAAGCATATCAAGGAAGCTCATCACAAATGATCTGGGCTTTCCAAATTTAATAACCGTTTTCGGATCTTCCGGGATATTAATGATAGGGCTATTCTTAAGACAGTATTACAAAAACATAAAGCCTTTCATAGAGAACAATTATGTTTTGTTTGTCTCTTTGTTTTCAGTTATGCTCATGGTAACCTTTATGAATATATTCAGCATTGATCTTTTTTATTATAATGCAACAGGTCCCATACTGCTGGCAATGGGAAACATAATTCTTAACATTGGCAAACAAGATACGGACGTGAATGCAGGATAAAATCTCTTTAACCGGCCTGCACTGGGTACTGGGAGAGCAGAAGCTCGGACCTCTTGAACAATATTTCTCCAATGCTCTTAAAGCTAACGGCAGAGAGGTCAGCTTCATTAATATTCACTCTCTTTACGGAAATGAGTGGAAGAAGCTCGGCGGATACGCGCACAGGTTTCCGAGAAGATTTGACAATGCCATAACGGGAAAATATTTTAAGGTAATCAATGATGCTTTGATCAGTAAATATAAAACTGATAAACCTTCTCATGTATTTATTTATAATGACTGCAAGGTGCTCCCTGATACGATCGGATATTTTAAAAAGAACGGAACAAAGATAATTGTTTTCCTCGGAGATGATCCGAATTATTTATTTCCTGCTAAAAAAACTTTTCTGCTTACTGTAATGCAGGCCGATGCTGTAGTGCTTCCCGATTCAGGGTGGATCGAAGGACTGAAGATGCTGGACATTAATAAGATTATTTATTCACCATATGGCACCGATCCCGGAGTTTTTTTCCCTATGCAGCCGACAGCTGAACAGAAGACTCTTTATTCAGCTGATGTACTTTTTGTAGGTACCGGTTACTATCTTAATTCATGGGGAATAAGACGGGCTTCAATGCTCAATGAACTTGCTGGAATGGATTTCAAATTCTTCGGAGACAGATCATGGAATGATCTGTTCCCTTTTTTTCCTGAATTGAAAAAACATTATACGTGCAGACAGCTTTATTCAAACGAGGTGAATGCCGCCTGCAATTCATGCAAGATTTATCCGGTGATTGTAAACTCCGGAGTGGTCAACGGGGCGTCAACACGCATCTTTGATTGCATCGCTTCGGGAATATTTATTCTGGCTGAGTACAAAAAGGATCTTGATGATCTTTTTACCGACGGAGAAGTCGTTACATTTAAAAACAAAAAAGAATTAAAGGACAAAGCGGAATATTTTCTAAAGAATGGTCCTGAAAGAAAAGATCATATAGAGTTTGCAAGAAAGAGAGTTCTGGAAAAATACACGCTTGAGATCTCGGTTAAAAATATTTTAGAACAAATATAAAATATTTTGGACAGCACATCGTTTGAAAAGAAGAATGGAAAATATTATTTAAAGTATGCTGCTTCCGAGAGTTATTATAAAAACGGACTGCTGTTAGAATGCATTCAGCATTTCAAATCTTTGTTTAAAGGAAAACTGCTCGATCTTGGCTGCGGCAACAAGCCTTACTCGGTTATTTACAATGAAGTATGTGAATCTTGCGTGGGATGCGATGTACCGTTTTCAATTCACAAGGATGCGGATGTTGATGTTCTGTGTATGGCAGAAGACATTGATAAACATTTTGCGACGGGATCTTTTGATTGTGTATTATGCACTGAAGTTCTTGAGCATACTTCTGACGACAGGAAGGTAATTGAAAATATAAACAAGATCTTAAAGGATAACGGCACACTGATCATTTCCGCCCCCTTCACATATGTTCTTCACGAAGCTCCGCATGATTTCAGAAGATATACTTTTCACGGACTTAAAAACATTATCGAAAACAATGGCTTTGAGGTACAGTCTGCATTTTCCATGGGAGCTACATTTTCTTCCGGGTACTTTATCTTTTACTATTCACTCACAAAGCTTTTTTATTTTTCATTTAAGAAACTGGGAATGGACTTAAGCAGAAATGTGGTGATCAGAGCGGTCATGAATTTTCCCGAGTATATTTTTTATAAATTCAATATCGGATCGTTCAGAAAAAAATTATCTGAGAACAGATCTCCGTCGGTCAATGAAAAGTTTTCATCACTAGGCTATTTCTTTGTAGCAAAAAAGATCAATAAAAAATAGAATGACAGTAGTAGAAATCTCGGAATGTTTCCCCACTGAATTTAAGCCCGTAACGGGAGAGTTCATCCTGCAGCATGTCCGCGCTCTGTCAAAATACTGTAAGGTTGTGATCATTGTTCCTCTGAGATTCATACCGCCGCGTGAATTAATTTTTCTGAATCCCTTCAAAACTGTATCAGGTATTTCTAAATGGCTCAGTTCACAAAATAAGATGAAAAACATTTCTGAAAATAACCTGGAAATAATTTATCTGAAGTATGCTTCCCTGCCACGTACCTTTTTTGAATCGACAGATAACTCCGTGATCAATTTTTTTTTTTATAACCGTCTGAAGAAACTACTGACAAGAATTAAACCGGACTTAATTTACTGTCACTGGATCCGGCCGTGGGCACGGCTGTCATCTGAGCTGGCAGATGAATTCAAAATCCCGTTCGTCATTGATCATCATGAAGATATCCCAACATTGAAAAAAATATTTCCGGATATTTATAAAAAGTATTTGAAAATTTTTGAGAAAACTGACGGCATTGTTGTACATAGCTCGATAAATAAAAGTGAATTGATGGAAGAGCATTTAAAGATACCCGGTGTTAAAGTAAATTATCTCGGTCAGAATTTTTCTGCAGGCAAAGAGCAGAAAAAATTCAGCAGCCATATCAATAATATTATTTGTGTATCCCATCTTTATGAAAGAAGAAAAAACATTGATGACCTGATAAGAGCTGCATCACTAATAAAAGGAAAAATAGAGTTCCGGCTCACGATCGCAGGAGAGGGTGTTTTAAAAAATGAATATATGGAACTTGCTGATTCACTGGGGTTAACAAATGAAATTTTATTCACAGGCAAGAAAAGTCAGGATGAAATAAGTTCTTTACTGGATGGAGCCGATATTTTTGTTTTACCGAGCTATCCGGAAGCATTCGGCATTGTTTTTATAGAAGCTCTTGCTAAAGGGCTGCCTGTAATAACTTGTTTTGGAAATGGAGGAGGCGAGGAGCTGAAGCTGCTTGGCTATCCTGTTGTTATGGTTAAACCGAATTCACCTTCCGATCTTGCGGATGCAATTTTGAAATTATTAAATGATAAAAATAAAATGCAGGAAATGTCAGAGACCGGAAAAGTAATTGTTGAAAAATATTTTTCATGGGATAAAAACGCAAAGAACACTTACGAATATTTAAAACAACTGACAAAACAAAGATAGGTAAATTAAATGTGCGGAATAAACGGCATATTATATTTTCACTCTTTTGACAAGAATAAGCCAAAGGCTTTTCACGAAGAGAATATGAGGAGAATGAATAATGAGATCATTCATCGCGGACCTGACAGCGAAGGGATCCACATTGATTATCCGCTATGCTTTGGATTCCGCCGTCTGAGCATAATCGATCTTTCTGAAAATGCCAACCAGCCGATGTTCAACGAAGACAGGTCCGTTGCTATAATTTTTAACGGTGAAATTTATAATTATCTTGAACTGATTCCTGAGCTTAAAAGAAAAGGACATATTTTCAAAACTAAAAGCGATACTGAAGTTATACTTCATTCATATGAAGAGTATGGACTTGATTGTGTAAGAAAGTTCAACGGCATGTGGGCATTCGCGTTATATGATTTTAAGAATAAAATATTTTTCGCTTCACGCGACCGCTTTGGTGTAAAACCATTTTATTATTATCTTGATAACGATTCACTGATCTTCTCAAGTGAAATAAAAGCAATTCTGAAAGTTAATAATATAACGAACGCAAATCACGGAAAGGTCTTTGATTACCTGTCATACGGCTATAAAACAAGCAACGGCGAAACATTTTTCGAAGATATCAAAGAGCTTAAGCCTGCACATAATCTGATCATACTAAATAAGGAGATCAGGTTTGTAAAATACTGGGATCCGGAAAAGTATGAACTGAAGAATGAAAGTGCGGAAGATGCATTGAGATCATTAGTGCACGATTCAGTGAAGATCCGGTACAGAAGCGATGTGCCTGTTTCTATACTATTAAGCGGAGGGCTCGATTCGACCATCATTGCAAAAACTACCGATGAACTTATCGAGGTGCATGAACTTCAGAGTGAAAGTGTTACAGCTTTTACGGCTGTCTTTCCGGGCTTTATGTATGATGAATCCGCTGCCGTCAAAGAATTTCTCGCGACATGCAAACATATCACGCCATTTGAAATACTTCCCGACAATAAACATTTACTTGGTTCAATAAATGATTTTGTTTATGGAATGGGAGAGCCTGTTTTCAGTACAACAAGCTTTGCTCACTACATACTAATGAAAGAAATAAAAAAGCAAAATGTGAAAGTTGTCCTGAACGGGCAGGGTTCGGATGAAGTATGGAGCGGCTATGACAGATATTTCATTGGATATTTTCTTCTCGACCTCCTGCTGTCCGAACCGAAGAACTTTCTTAAGCAGATGAATTCCATTTCGGAAAAAATGAAATTTTCAGTTAAATATATTTTAGCTCAAACAGCCAAAGCAGCATTGTCACGGAGATACAGTTCATATTTCAGGGCCAAATACAGAGAAAAAATAATTGACACTTTGTCGAAGGATTTCTTCACAGCAAATTATAATTATTTCTCGAACCCGGATTACAAAAAGTTATCTTCCGGCAACCTCAGCGGATATATGAAATACAACCTGCAGCATCAGGGCTTTAGCCAGATACTGCATTATGAAGATCATTCATCCATGCAGAGCTCAATAGAAATGAGATCGCCTTTTATTGATTACAGACTGATCGAACTGGCGTTTACTCTTCCAACGGAAAAGAAAATTGATCATGGTGTTACAAAAAAAATATTGCGAGAAGTATTCAAAGATAAGCTCCCCGATTCAATCATTAACAATTACAGAAAAATAGGTTTCGCGACACCGTTTGAAGACTGGATGAATGAACCGGGTACAAAAACATTTATTGATAATGTATTAAACTCACGATCATTTTCGGATAGAAAAATATTCAAGGCGGCTAAGATTAGAAAAATATTCAATGACAGTAAGATCAATAAGAACTTTCCTTTCTGGAGAGTAATAAATCTTGAACTCTGGTCAAACGCGTATAACATTTCAAATTTGTAAGCATGAATGACCGGATCATTATATTACAGCGTATCTTACCGCATTACCGGACAGGGTTTTTTAAAAAATTTCTTAAAGCATTTCCTTCTGTAAACATTCTATACGGGCAGCCCTTTAAGGATGAATCTCTGAAAAATGATGATGTGCAAAATGAAAATTTTATTAAGTTAAAGAATACATACTTTGGTAAGAATGGTAAATTTTATTTTACCGGCTTCTATTCAAAACTTGTTTCTTACAAACCGGGAATAGTGATCTCGGGATTCAATGTAACCAATCTGAATATTTATCTTCTCTTTTTTCTGAAGTTTTTTAATAAGTATAAGATCATTCTATGGAGCTTCGGCTATGATCCTCATTCGGGATTTCATCCGGATAAAAAATTAAATGACAGGATCAGGTTATTCTTTTACCGAAGAGCAGATGCAGTTATTTTTTACTGGGATAAAGGAAAAGAAATTGTAGAGCATTTTTCAAAAAGAAAAGATCATTACTTCGTTGCTCCAAATACTCTCGACACAGACAAACAGCTTGAGCTTAAAGAAAAACTTGATTCTGCAGGAAGGGATAAAATAAAAAATGAACTCGGAGTAACAGAGAAATATCATTTTGTTTACATAGGAAGATTATTGGAAGACAAGCAGGCCGATCTGCTGCTGAAAGCGTTCAGTATCATTGACAATAAAAATTTACATTGCAGGCTCACGGTAATTGGTGACGGGCCAATGAGAAGTGCACTTGAAAATTTATCCCGCGAACTGCAAATAAGCAAAATTAATTTCATGGGAGAGATACTTGATGAAGAGTCAACTGCAAAATGGCTGTATATCAGTGACGCGTTCGTAATGCCGGGAAGACTCGGACTTTCCGTTGTACATTCCTTTTGTTACAGTACTCCGGTAATATCGCAGCAAAAGAATAAATATTTTCACGGAGAAGGTATCGGATATATGAAAAATGGTGTCAATGGTTTTTTAACTGAAGACGGAAATGTTAATGAGCTCGCGGATAAGATGCTTGAAATAATTACTGATCCGGAATTATCACGGCGAATGAGGAGCAATGCTCTGGAAACTGCAAAGAATGACTGCTCTGTAGAAAATATGATTGACGGATTTTGTAAAGCGATTGAATTCGTGAAGAAAGTGTAAAGTGTAGAGAGTTGAGTGTAGAGTTAGGTATTTGATATTTGATATTTGATATTTGATATTTGATATTTGATATTTGATATTTGGTATTTGATATTAGTACTGAAGAACATCAACTGAAGCGCAAAAAAATCAGTACTTACTCAATACTCAATACTCAATACTCAATACTTAATACTTAATACTTAATACTTA
>JBDTLQ010000190.1:0-6626 GCA_039934715.1 Ignavibacteria bacterium
GAACAAATTTGAATTATCACAAAACTATCCTAACCCTTTCAATCCTTCAACAACGATCAATTATGACCTGCCGTTTGACAGCAAGGTAAGCATAAAGTTGTATGATATGTCGGGTAAAGAAGTGGGTTCACTTTTAAATGAAGTGAAGACCGCAGGATATTATTCAATTAATTATAACGCTTCAGGATTATCAAGCGGCGTTTATCTTTATAAGATATCTGCTGAAGCAACCGGAAATAATTTTGTGTCAACTAAGAAGATGATTTTAGTTAAATAGTTATTTGTTGCTAGTTGCTAGTTATTTGTTCCTAGTTATTTGTAATTTGAGATTTGTAATTGATAAGCCGGAAGGAGAAGTCCTTTCGGCTTTTTGTTTTTGCACACAATAGATCAATTGCATTATATATTAAACAAATATTTTGTCCTGATAGCAAATTGGACTGATGTTGAAAGCAAATAGCGTTTTGGAAACTCAAACAAGAAAAGTGACTATCAAACAATTAAGACTGTATTTCAAACAATGGAGACTGAATGTCAAACAATGAACTCAAACTGCGAAGCAATTTTCACAGAGTGTGAAGCAATGGGCACTGCAAGTCAAGCAATGAAGTGTGAAGGTCGTGCAATGAAATGAAATTGGATTACGACAGGGCTTTTGTGAAAAACAGTTCACTAAATTTAGTCAGGTAAGTTTAAGCAAGCGAGATTACCCATCAATGAAGTCCGGATTTGATTTCTTCCCACGATGATCTTGAATTATTCCTTGACTCAGTGTCAGTATTCCTTCCATTGAAGACACTCCTTCCTTGAGGCGTCTTCAATCTAACATTTTACTGACATTTCTATTGAGTTATATTACTGACATTTTTAACGAGTTATCACAAGAAAGAGTAAATTTTTTTCTAAGTGTTGACAATACAATATTAATTAAGTAAGTTAAAAAAATAAAACCTTAAAGGGAGGAAGAAAATGAAAGACTCTAACAGTTTATTCCACAAAATTTTTCTTCCGGTTTGTATTTTAATTTTGATCTTCAGCGTTTTTATTTTCATCAAAAAAGACAAGTCGGAAAAAGAAAACATTCCCAAAGAAAGCGCTCCTAAAGAATCTACACAGGGTAAAGACGATAATCCCTATGAAGCATCTGAATTCAGATATGAGATGCTTTCAACAACAAAGGACTCAAAAGGAAAAGATATCGATATTTATAAATTGCGGATGGAGGCTATTGATTATACACAACAAAATTTACAGTTGGATAACAATAACTCCGGAATAAGCTGGTTTCAGATCGGACCGGGTAATATTGGCGGAAGAATAAGATCAATAATTATTCACCCTACAACCCCGTCGTTGATTTTGATTGGTGCAGTTGCAGGCGGTGTATGGAAGAGCACAAACAGCGGCGACAATTGGCTTCCAAAGATGGAGATTGATGATCCCTGTTCGATCGGATGTATGTTAATGGACAAAACAGATCCGTCAGTAGTTTATGCCGGAAGCGGTGAAGGCTGGGGCAACGGTGATGCAGTTTATGGCGGAGGAATTTATAAATCTGCAGACTTCGGGGAGACCTGGACAAAGCTCCCCAGCACATTTGCAGGAGGTGCTTTCCATTCTTTTAGAAATGTGCTTCAACTTTCACAGGATGATGCCGGAAATGTTTATGCGGCAACTAAAAATTCTTATACAAAACATGGGGGAGGAGATTATACAACGGCAGGCGGTCTATTCAAAAGTACTAATGCCGGATCGACATGGACTAAAATAAGTTCACCTTTTTTCGCAGATAATTATTTCAATCCTACAGATGTGCATGCTTACACCTCATCGGTTATATTATATGCAGTAAATAAAAATGGAGCTACATACGGTGGAATTTATAAAACAACAACCGGGGGAGCGACATGGACAAAAATACTTGCCGGCCTACCGCCTACCGGTTACAAACGAATCGCATTTGCAAAAGATCCGTCAAGCGATGATATATATGCCGTGTTTCAGTCTGAGGACGAAAGTTCGGGAGGAGACGCAGGTCTAAAAGGAATATTCAAATCGACAGATATGGGGAGCACATGGAGCTCTGTTGCATCACCGCCTAAAATCACTTCTACCGGAATGCTATCATACCTTGGAAAACAAGGATGGTATGATAACGTAATCGCAATAGATCCCTTCAGCGCTTCCAAGATATATGCTGGAGGCATTGATCTTATGAAGACAACAAACTCCGGTACAAACTGGTCGCAGCTTACCTACTGGCATGCATTTTATGGCACTCCCGTAGTTCATGCTGACCATCACGTTATTGCTTTTGACCCTTCGACACCCGGAAAGATCTATTCCGGAAATGATGGAGGCATATACCGATCAACCGATGATGGCGTTTCATGGACGAGTCTGAACAATGGACTTTTCATCACACAATTTTATAGCGGAGCAACTTATAAGACCGGCCCAGCTGCAATCTATGGTGGGACACAGGACAACGGACATTTGAAGTTCTCTACCTTTACAACCTGGACTTCAGTTTTCGGAGGAGACGGTGGATATTCGGCTCAATCTCAAACTGATCCTCTGACATCGTATGAAGAATATGTTAATCTTGATATAAGCAAAACTACAGATGGCGGCTCAACCTGGTTTCCTGCAACTTCCGGACTGACAGATGCTACTCTTGGTTCGGAATGTCTTTTCATCGCACCGTTTTCAATGAGCGAAATTTCTTCAAGTGTACTGATTGCGGGATCAAATGAAGTATGGCTTACAACTGACGGCGCAGGTTCATGGACCGGAGTTGGTGGAGGAGTTCCGTCAGGAGAATTTATCAGTGCCGTTACTGTCCTCGGAGTATCAGCGCCTTTTATAGGTTTCGCAGGTTCAACTGTTGGGAAAATTTACAAATGTGTTTCGCTGGATCCCGGTTTGGGAACTTCAAATACATGGGCTGAAATTACACCGCCGCCTACAAACGGGTCCTGGGTCAGACGTATAGTCGTTAAACCCGGGGAACCAGAAAAAATTATAGCCTGCTATTCAGGCTATAACATTGTTCCTCCTTTTGCCGATAAACATATCTGGAAAACTTCAAATGGAGGAGCAAACTGGACTGATATTTCTGTAACATTGCCGAATGTTCCGGTCCATTCTGTTATCCATGATCCGATTGAACTACTGACATTATATGCCGGTACTGAAACCGGTATCTACAGATCAACCGATGAAGGAACCACATGGTCAACTTTTACTTTTGGAATGCCTTCATATGTACCGGTGGATGAGCTGGTTTTACAAAAGGAGTCCGGGATCCTAATGGCTTTTACTCACGGAAGAAGTGTTTTTGCTACGGATGTTCCATTACCGGTTGAGTTAGCATCTTTCTCTTCGGAGGTTTCGGCAAATAATGTTAAGCTCAATTGGACAACTTCAAATGAGTTCAATAATTCAGGATTCGGAATTGAAAGAAAATTATCAGATCAGTCTGAGTGGAAGAATTTAAGTTTTGTACCGGGATTTGGAACAAGCAATGGATTAAATCAATACTCTTATCTAGATAGAAATCTTAATACCGGAAAATATGATTACAGATTAAAACAAATTGATTATAACGGTAATTATCAATATTATGGCCTTGATAACGAAGCTGTAATTGGAACACCGTTGCAGTTTTATTTGTCACAGAATTATCCCAATCCATTTAATCCCTCAACAAAAATCAGTTATGAAGTTCCGGCTGATGGAATTATATCGGTCAAAGTATTTGATATTATTGGGAAAGAAATTTTGACGCTTGTAAACGAATTCAAACCGGCAGGATATTATACTGAAATTTTTAATGGAAGCAACTTTCCGAGTGGTGTCTATTTTTACAAAGTGGTGGCCGGAGAATTTGTAGGGGTGAAAAAAATGATAATGGTAAAGTAAAAATATGATTGTACAGTGAATCTATAAATCATGACAATAGAAAAGATGCCGGAACAAGATTTAATTCCGGCATCTTTTTTATATAAGTTAAACGGTGTGAGAACTTATGGAAAAATTTCACGAACAAAGTTTACCGAATTATTTAACACAATGATAAAATCATCTAAGTTTGTCAGATAATCTCTTGTTAAGTCCGATATCTGTTAGCCCGGAACGAAACCTGCCAGCTCTGTATTATAATTCAAATTGACATTGAATGAAAACTGATTGATTACTCCGGCTTCTAAGGCTTCCGTCAAACTAAATCATTCCTCCATAACCACTTCGTCTTTACCTGCGTCTGCGGTGAGGTCGGTTCTTTCTCATTAGCCCCGGCTGCTCTGCCGAAGCCAACGTCGTATTGTTTAATGATATTTCTATTGAGTTATATTACTGACATTTTTAACGAGTTATCACAGGAAAATAATTTGATTTAAGAAATGATTGTTTTTTAAAAAGATAAACATTATATTTACAAAAATTACAACAGAGCCCATTTATTTTGTTATAGTAATTAATTAAGGAAAACAAATTTGAATGAATCTAAGAACCGCTCGATAAATTGCTTCAATAAGTTTTTAGTATTTCAAACCCATACAAATTTGTAATCAATACCGGTAAAATTTCAGAAGATCTTTTTTTCTGATTTCAGTTTTTCCATGTAGTATATAATTTAATGGCGGAATTTATATACTGATACTTCCATATGAGATGAATGGAGGTATACGCATTTAAATTTTAAAATTAAATTCATTTTATAAAAAACTAAGTCTAGGAAGAACAAATGTTTCACAAGGACCTCAGGGAACTCCTATTATATATCTGTGCCTTCATTTCAGGATCATCAATTACTCCGGAAAAAAAAGTCACATCCTTTTTTTTCCGCTCATACTTTCCAAACGATAAAACTTTACTTATAAATAATATTATTAATTTAAAAAACCTTAAAATTATGAAAAAATCATTTTCATTTTTTGTTGCGGTATTGTCAATGACAGCCTGTGTATTTATTCTAAATTCACAGAGCCTGTATGCACAATCAGATCTGCGTTTACATAATAAAAAATATTCCGGTCAGAAATTTGAGGTAACACAACCCTCACAATATGACGGCCCTGCACTTGTCCGGAATGTACCTTCGGGACTTTATCCCACTATTCAGTCTGCCATTAACGCCGCGAATAACGGTGATATAATAATGGTGGCAGCGGGTACTTATCAGGAAGATATTATAATGAATAAGCAGTTATCTGTAAGGGGTGCAAATTACTTAATAAGTCCTAACCCCTCCGGATCAAGAGGCGCTGAATCTATAATTCAGCCGGCGACTTCACAGCCCGATCCCAACGCTCCATCTTATGAAATTAATTTTTACCTGGGACCAAACGGAAGCAACTCTACCATAGATGGCTTTACTTTTGACGGTGATAATCCAACTCTCGTAAGTTCTGTAAATATTAACGGTGCCAATATTGATGCCGCTGATGCTATTGCAGCTTATGACGGAATGGCAAATACAAAGATTACTAACAATATAATAAAGAATATAAACTACACAGGGGTAGATTTTGATAATTTTGTCAATGGCGTCGCTACATTTGATAATATCATTATGAATAATAATTTTGATAATGTAAATGTAGATGCGGATTTCGGAGTTGGTGTATATATCGGTACTAATTGTTATGCAAGCATCACTTATAATGTCATGACACGCACGCGAATAGGTGTGCAAACCGGAAACTTTTACAGTGCTGATCTAGGTACGAATCATTCCATAAGCAACAATACAATTGATTCATACCGGCTGGCAATATGGCATAATCTTGCTTACACAGGTGCATCTACTTTTGATATACTTGATAATGTTATTACCACTCAATCCGGAGCGCCGAACAACATCGGAATGGAAATATCTTCCATACAGAGTTCAGTCGCTGTGAACGTAAGCAACAACAATATCACAGGCGCAACAGAAGGTTATGATCTATGGAATTGTCCGACTACAAGTACAGTAACAGTCACGGGGGGAACACTTACGAGTTGTAAAGTCGGAGTATTCGCGAATAACTATGACGGTTATGATGAAGATGCCGCCTCGAGCATTTACGCTATGACCGGTGTTACAATGACTAACTGTGATACAGCCATCCGCGTTCGTGATAATTCTCTTAATTCTAATAGTTCAACAGTTGCTCTTAATATTAATAATGCGACAAACATAGTCAACCGTACAGTTCCGGGTGGTATAGGTTTATTGATTGAAGGCGCTGATGCATCAGTAGTTTTTAATGGTGCAGTGCCAATAGATTTCAGTTTATCACTCAGCAAATATATTCGACTGGCAACTAACGGTGTAAATGTACCTTCCGCAAATATAAATGCACAAGGTGTACAATTTGGCGGAACCGCAGGTGCAGGTATGACAAATGCACAATTGTTTGCGGTTGAAGATAAGATCGATCATAAGATCGACTGGGCCAATTTAGGTTTTGTATCAGTCAAAGCAAATAATGACTATGTTACAACTAATAGTTTTTATCCTCCAAATACAGCTTCTGCATTAATTCAAAGAGGTGTGGATGCATCCGCATCAGGAGATACTGCTAATGTAAACACAGGAAATTATACAGAGCAGATCGAAATAAATAAAGATCTTGTAA
>JBDTLQ010000191.1:0-6590 GCA_039934715.1 Ignavibacteria bacterium
AAGAAGGGTAACCTAGTTTGCGTTTAAAAGTTAGTGTTGAATTCTTAAATCGTTTGGGCGGATGTAGTTTGAATCACAAATTCATTTCAGCTTTTAACTTTCAACTTTTATCAAACTATATTAAGTTGAAAAAAAAAATTAATTCAGGAGAAAAAAAATGTTACAATCATTTAATTTTAAAAACTGGATAGAAGAAAACCGGCATTTGTTGAAACCCCCGGTTGGAAACAAATGTATGGTTGACGGTGATCTGATCGTGATGGTCGTTGGCGGACCAAATGCGCGTAAAGATTATCATTACGAAGAGGGAGCTGAATTCTTTTATCAGGTCGAAGGCGACATCATTGTTAAAATTATTGAAGACGGAAAACCCCGGGACATTCATATCAGGGAAGGCGAGATGTTTTATCTTCCGCCTAACACACCGCATTCACCGCAGCGCCCCGCAGATACGGTAGGGCTTGTCATTGAAAGAAAAAGAGATGAAAAGGAATTCGACGCATTTCAATGGTATTGCGAAAATTGCGGGAACATGCTTCATGAAGAGACAGTGAAGCTGACCGACATTGCGACACAGCTTCCGCCGATATTCGAAAAATTCTGGAGTGACATTGACAAGAGAACCTGTAAAAAATGCGGGACGGTGATGGAGAAACCGGTTAAAAAATAAATTAGGAATTAAGAATTACGAATTAAGAATTTTTATTATATTTTGTGTCGGGTATATATGAGAGAGAATTTTATTAATTCACTATTTAATGAAGGGATGAATCATGAAAGAGAATGTTGTTTTAGACAAATCGTATTTGTTTGCAAAACGTATTGTCAGATTATACCTGTTTTTAAAGAAAGAGAAACGAGAATTTGAGTTAGCAAGACAGGTATTGAGAAGTGGAACTTCAATCGGAGCAAATATTGAAGAAGCTATAGGTGGATTTTCAAGAAGAGATTTTTCGGCAAAGCTTGGAATTGCTTATCGTGAAGCAAGAGAAACTAAATATTGGTTACGCCTGCTTCATGATACAAACTTTATTGCTTCAAATATTTTTAATTCCATGGAAAAGGACTGCGAGGAACTCTTAAAAATAATTGGGTCTATTTTAAATACTATAAAAAATAAAAATTCTTAATTCTTAATTCGTAATTCCTAATTCATATTTTGAAGATAGACATCCACACACACATTCTCCCCGAAAACTGGCCGGATCTGAAAAAGAAATATGGATACGGCGGATGGGTAAACCTGGATCACGATAAACCATGCTGCGCTAAAATGATGATCGACGGAAAAATGTTCCGCGAGATACAAAGCAACTGCTGGGATCCTGATGAGAGAATAAAGGATTGTGATCACACACAAGTTGACATGCAGGTTCTTTCAACGGTACCGGTCATGTTTAGTTATTGGGCTAAGCCTCAGGATACACTTGACCTTTCAAAATATTTAAATGATCATATCGCCGGAGTTGTAAATGATTTCCCCGACAGGTTTACCGGGTTCGGAACTCTTCCGCTTCAATCTCCCGATCTTGCGGTAAAGGAACTGGAGAGATGTGTGAAAGATCTGAAACTCCCCGGCATCGAGATCGGCTCACATGTCAATGATTGGAATCTCGACAATGAAAATTTATTTCCGGTGTTTGAAGCTGCGCAGGAATTGGGAGCTTCGATCTTCGTTCATCCATGGGATATGATGGGCAAGGAAAAGATGCCAAAGTACTGGCTTCCCTGGCTTGTAGGGATGCCGGCTGAAACCTCGCTGGCTATCTGCTCGATGATCTTCGGTGGAGTATTCGAACGTCTGAAAAATTTAAAGGTGTGCTTCTCACACGGAGGAGGTTCATTCCCGTTTACGATCGGCAGGATTGAACATGGATTTAAAGTCAGACCTGATCTTGTTGCTGTTGATAATAAAATTAACCCGCGGGAGTACATTGGAAAATTTTATTTCGATTCGCTCGTGCATGACGAAATGGCCTTAAAATATCTTATCGAATTCGCAGGGGATGATAAAATTATGCTGGGTTCAGATTATCCGTTTCCGCTTGGTGAGCATCATCCGGGCAAGCTTATCGAATCAATGAAAGAGCTGACTATTGATTCAAAAGAAAAATTGTTTGGGAAGAACGCGATTGAATTTCTTGGGATAAAAAACCTGAACCCGGTTATCGCAAAGATCTGACTGTAAAATTTTTACTTTATTATTTCTTCTCAAAAGGATTTCTCGCCCAAACAGTCACCTCCGGTATCATTCCCCTGTCATCCATTTCAAGCATTGCCTTAATTGTAAAAGCTATCTCATCACTTGTAAGTTTATTCGCGACTTCATCTCTTTCAGTTCTTTCTTTACTTCCAAAGGCAGTTGTGACTTCACTCGGATTGACCTGCATCACCCGTATATTGAAAGGACGGAGTTCAGCCTGCCAGCATTCGGTCATACTGCGCAGAGCGAACTTTGACGAGGAGTATATTGTACCGCGGGCAAAACCTTTGAGAGAAGCAGTTGACGCTATGTTTATTATGTTGCCTTGGTTTTGTTTTTTAAAAATACCTGCCGCTTTCTTTGCCATCAAAGCTGCTCCGAATACATTGACGGAATAAACTTTCATAAAAGCTTCAAGAGTTACTTCTTCAAGTGTGGGAAATTCCCCGATGCCGGCATTATTGATAAGACAATCAAGTCCGCCGAACTTTTCAAGAAAGACTTTGTAAGTAAGTTCAATGTCACTTTCTTTTGAAACATCTGTATGAATTGCAAGCGCGCCGATCTCTCCGGCGGCTTTATCAAGTCTTGATTTGTCCCGGCCGGTAATACCAACCATAGCACCGCTTTCAGACAACAGCTTCGCGGCTGCTTTTCCAATACCGGAATTTCCACCGGTGATAAGGATCTTTGAACCTTTAATCTTCATTTTGCTTAATTAAAATTTTTGAAATTTACTTTATATATCTGAAGTCATGTCCTGCTTTAAGCTGAATAAGAAATTCATACATTAACTTGATCACACTATCAACATCATCCTTATGAACGGTTTCAACTGTAGTGTGCATGTATTTCAGCGGCAATGAGATCAGAGCCGAAGCAACACCTTCAGAAGAATATGCAAAGGCTTCCGTGTCAGTTCCCGAATTACTCGATGAAGCTTCATATTGAAACGGTATCTTCTTCTTGTTTGCCACATTCAGCACCATTTCAAGCAGGTTGTTCTGGATCTCAGGACCATATGTTAATGTCGGTCCCTTACCGCAGGCAATATCGCCAAGTTTTTCTTTTTTATACAAGGGTGACTGTGTATCATGCGTAACATCTGTTATGATCGCAACATCGGGTTTTATTTTTCTTGCGATCATCTCCGCGCCTCTGAGACCGATCTCTTCCTGCACTGAGTTAACAATGTATAAGCCGAATCCGAGCTTGTTCTTTTTTTCCTTAACGAGTCTTGCAACTTCAGCTATCATGAATCCTCCAATACGATTATCCAGAGCACGTCCGACATAATAGGTGTCGTTAAGAACCATTAAAGTATCTTCATAAGTTACAACTGACCCGACGTGAACTCCAAGCGCTAACACTTCTTTTTTATTCTTGCATCCGCAGTCAAGAATAATATTTTCAAGAGTCGCATGGTCCTCTTTTTTTTTGTCCCTGACGTGAATTGCCGGCCATCCGAATATTGCTTTTACTATTCCTTTCTTTGTGTGAATGTTTACACGTTTGGATGGAGCGATCTGATGATCGGATCCTCCATTCCTTACAACATAAATGTATCCTTCGTCAGTGATGTAATTCACATACCAGGAAATTTCATCGGCATGCGCCTCTATCACGACTCTATATTTTTCGTCAGGATTGATCACACCTACCATCGTTCCATAAGTATCTGATATGTAATCGTCAATGTACGGAGTAATATAATCGAGCCATATTCTTTGTCCGCCGGATTCATAGCCGGTAGGTGAAGGATTGTTAATGTATTTTTCCAGGAACTCGAAGCTTTCTTTTCTCATGTAATGATTTGTTTTAAATTTTTAAGAATTATCCGAAGATAGTCGTTTTTATTGTTTTTTTTCCAAAACCTCTGTGCTGCCTTCTCTTGCGACAATTACAGTATCCGCAATTCCAATAAACAAACCGGTCTCTACCACCCCGCTGATTAACTTTATTTCATCATTAAGTTTTTTAACATCCGGTATCTCTCCGGTATGCAGGTCGAATATATAATTATCGCTGTCCGTTTTATAATCTGAGTTACCGTTCTTTCTTATGACCGGATCAAGTTTACGTTCCTTCAATATTTTAAAGACCCTTTTGCAGCCAAATGGAATTACTTCAACCGGCAGCGGATAACGTCCGAGCACATCAACTAATTTACCCGAGTCAACTATCCATATATTTTTTTTAGATGAAAGAGCGACGATCTTTTCATAGAGCAAAGCTCCGCCGCCGCCTTTGATACCATTAAGAGAATTTTTTTCGACTTCATCAGCGCCGTCAATTGTGACATCTATCTCTTCCGCTTCATCAAGAGATATTAAATTTATTCCTTCTGACTGAGCGAGTTCTGTTGTTATGACTGAAGTTGAAACGGCAATAATGTTCAATCCTTCCCTTACCAGCGAGCCGATCTTTTTTATAGCAAAATAAACCGTTGTACCCGAACCGAGCCCGACTATCATTCCGTCTTTGATAAACTCAACAGCTTTCTCGGCTGCAAGTTTTTTCTCCTCATTCTTTACATCCTGTTCGGACAAGTATTTTGAAATTAAGTTATGGTCTAACTATGCCAACAGTTTACAATATAAATTTTTTTACTTTAAGACTGAATGAAATAAGATGACACGACATAATTTGGGTAGTGGCTTAATTTGAAATGCCTCAATGATTTACAGAAGCAGAATCAGAACAAAGACAATTTACATATTCTTCCCTGTCGAGATGACCAATACCGCACCAGTTATAAAACCAGTCAGCATAATCGCCGGGGTAAGGTTTATCATTGTGCGCGGTATAATACATGATGTACTTGGATCTGTAAATTGTATCGGCAAGTATAAGACTGCTGACCTTGTTCAATGAAGCCGGTGTTATATTAATCTGTTCAAAGCTTTTGTTGAAATCATATTCGAATGTCCATTTCGCAGCATCAGGTCCGGTAAGATTTTTTATATAATATGTTTCATAATTGAGGAGCAGATGATTTGACCTGTCAAATTTAAAAATATGATATGAGGGATTGTTGCCGTAGATAGGACTAATTGATGGGGTCAGATGAATAAATGATATGGGATCCTTTTCATCATAGATCACTCTGAAGTCATCCCGGTGATAATGTCCCCCGAAAGCTCCCGTTATAACATCTTTATAATCTTTTACAATTCTCAGAAAGGCATCATTGTATTTTTCTTTCCAGGATGTAAAAACTTTTTCTTCACAGCTTCCGCTTCCGTGAATTGTATTATAAATATCGATCCCGGGAGGAATATGAAATGACAGCCATGTTTTAAACCCTTGTGTGCGGCAGTTCTTCAGTGTTTCTCTGAGCCAGGTCAGTTCGTCGCTGCCCGGATCCGCAAGTGTGTCTCCGCAAAGATTCTTATAGCCGGCAGAAAAAAATATTGTATTTAGGATGATCATTTTACGGTCTTTGCTTCCGCGGAAACCGGCCATGCCGTATGCATCTTTTTTAAAAGTGTAATTGAAGGATTTACTCTGATCTTTTATGCTGATATGTTTACTCCATAACCTGCTGAACTCTCTAAGGAATTTTCCACCGGGTTTTACCATATAATTTCCGCAGTCAGCGTCGTCATTTCCGACAGTGACAAAGATCTGTGAGGAAGGAAAATACTTTGTGATCATGAATTGAGTAAAGCCAATTGTTTTCTTTATAAAATTATCCCTTTCACCTGTACTGTTTGTGCCTGAATACTTTTCAAAGTTCTCATTAAAATTGTGAGACATAAAATCTCCTGTGATAATAATTACTTCGGGATAAGGGATCCTCGCTTTCATATCCTGCAGCGATGATTTGAAAAGCGGATAGTTGGAATCATTCCCGTATCTGCTTAACATTTTTATTGGTGAAGTTAAAAAAACTTTCTCCCATTTTTTATAATCGGTCCGCATCAGCTTTATTACAAGTGTTGTGTCATAAAAAGGATCAAAGTGAACATCTGAAAAATTCAGGAACCTGCCTTCCTTTTGAGGATCAAAAGAAAAAGCATTCAAGGCAAACAGAAAGAAAAAAATCAGAATAAAGAATTTTTTCATATTGGTTTTTAGATTTGAATCAACTTAATATTTTCAATTTTCACAATCTATAAAATTCCTAAGCACATGTCAAAAAATGGAACGCGCCAGCCTGCCTCGGGCAGGGATAACACAGATTTAGCTGATTATCACTGATCTTCATTTGTGTCCAAATTAAATTAAAAAACTTATACTTAGTTTAATATCATTACAAAAAGTGAATTAAATTTGTAGAATAGAAAAAGAACCCGCCTGTGATAAATTGCCGATAAAGAAATTCAGAGCAATGGCGATAAGCAGGAATTCCTGAGTACAGCACCACTTAAAAAGTTATCACCAC
>JBDTLQ010000192.1:0-6575 GCA_039934715.1 Ignavibacteria bacterium
AGCGGGCGATTTTTCTTTGCTTCTTTCTTTTGATCGTTCAAAAGAAAGAAGGTAAGTTAGTTTATGTTTAAAAGTTAGTGTTGAATTCTTAAATCGTTTGGACGCATGTGAAATTAAAATCACTGACGCTTGTACGGCTTTGCAATGTTTCTCGTTGCGGTTTTTTATTTCATTCCGCAGAAGATCTTCCGGATGGATGAAGTTTGAAGCCGGTGGGGGAAATTATTTATTTCTTATTTCGTATAAGATACTCGCAGAACTCTCCCGCTATTTCAAATCCTATTTTCTTATAACAACTAATAGCAGCCTGATTTTCCGAGTATACATTCAGTCCGATATTATCAACTGTCCCGAGAAGATCCAGACAAAGAGCTGATGTAAGCTTCTGACCGATCGATCTGCCGCGGTATTCAGGCATTATAGTTATGTTCCCCAGCGCGGCAACTTTATATTTTTCAGAATAAACATGGATCCCTGCCACACCGATCAGTTTCACTTTATCATAATATCCGAAATACTTTCCTGTTTCGAGCATACGAGTATCAAAAAAATTTTCTGGATAACTTATCTCGTAAAGACTCCGGATTGCTTCAATATCATTTACACTTAGCCGTGTAATATTTCTGTCTTCTTTCTTAATCAAAAGATCTTTCTCCCTGAGAGCCATTTTGAAATGCATCCCGTAATTCTCAATAATGTTTTTTTCACCGAAAACTTTTACTATATCACCGCTGAAATGCGCATAAAATTTTTCCGGAAGCTTGCTTCTTAATTTTTCAATAAGCTCATACATTGTACTGTTGTTTCTATCTGAGATCCCTATTAAGGTTGGCGTCTCGTTTCCCGAATAAAGCAGCGCGATCTGCTCTATATTTTTTTCATTATACAAGACATACCATTCTGTAAGCATCCAGAAAAAATCATCTAGATCTCCAATGGAATAAATATTATAGTCGGTATTTTTCCTGAAGTGTGATTCAATAGTTTTTTTATCGCGTATAGTTTTAACGATCATCTCTCATTGTCCGGTTCTATCCCGATCTCTCTTGCTTTTCTTTTCAGCCATGGCAGGGAATTTATTTCTGTGGTTTCATTTATATATTTGTTGAATTTCAATTTCAGATCTTCGTCCTTCCTGTTGTTATAATCCAGCAGTATCAGGTAAGCCCGGATAAATTTTCTGACCTTCTCTTTTATGACTTCCTGAATGTTTTTATCGTGATCAAGAAGATGCTTGAACGAATCCACTACATTCAGAGCGGATTCAAACCAGCCTAGCTCGTAGTAAGTTATGAGCATCATAATTTTCAGCCCGCATTTCATATTCGGCTCATGAAGCTTTCTGATCTTGCTGATAAATTCATTTGCCTCAGAATATTTTCTTCGCTTCATACAAATGCTCGCAAGACTAAAGTTTTTTATGTCTTCCCTTGCATTCGGATCCAGTTTTGTATTGTATTCATAAATAAAATTTTCAGCCCATTCAAGTTCATTTAAATGAATAGCTACATTAAAATAAGTTATGAAATTGCTCATAAAGAAATATTCTTCATCCTCGCTGCTGTATATTTTCTTCGAGAGAGATAATTTTATCAACTCAAACTGCTCCTTCATTGCGCTACGATCTCCTGCGTGAAATTTGAACGTATTATAGTTGCCGATATTTTCCCATATCATGTATTTAAATTGAACAGTGTAATTGCTGTCAAGTTGAGTAAGTATCTCTTTCAATTTATAGTAATACTTATCGTTCTGCTCCTTCTCAAGCATAAGCGTGTAATAGAAAACTTTAATAAAAAAGTTGTTAAGAACGCTTTCATTACCTTTTATAAATTTGAGAAGTTCTTCAAGAAGAGGGGTCTTTATACCTGTCTTGTAGATCTTGTTAATGCTGTTTATCAGTACATAGTGCTCAAGGATCGAAATGAGAAAACTCTCCATCAAATACATTCCGCTTTCTTCAAACTCTGTTATCGAGCCTAGTTTATTTTTGTCTGATAACTTTGAATAAAGAGAAGAGATACGGATCTTTTCGATGTCAAATTTATTTTTATAATAATTCGCGTCATGAAGTTTTGAATCCTCGATCTTCTTCGCGGCTTTCTCGAGATACTTCTCAGTGATCTTAGGCTGGTTTCGTTCACTGAGAGATCGGAGAATATTAATATCCTGAACTGTTTCATGATCTGATGCATATGTTAACGCGATAAATTTTTCAGCAAGCTTGGTAAGATCATGTATAAGATTTTTCATGACACCATAATTGTGTGGTTTATCCGGAAACAGCACTTTCCAGACATTGTTCTTCAGCAGTTTTTCATTTTTGAAAGAGGGGGCGAATTTTTTTATATAAAGGTAAAGCTTGATGACGGGAGTTTTTGAATTGTGAAAGGGGGATTCTACAAAGTCCTGGAAGCCCGAGAGCTCATCTTTACTGAATGTCTTCAGAATATCTATTAAAACTGAATTCAGCATATTTCATAAATATAAATTCTCTTTAGCCCGGAAAAAAAAATAAAATGTTAATCCGATTTCTTCATCCAGAAAAAAAATATGATCTTTTTTATAAAATGAATTTAAAAATATTTAATAAAATCTGATTACATTATATCAGGGTTTTTTCCTTTAATAGCACAGCCCTTGAACTTTTTGTTTCCGGTTAACTCAACTTCTACAAAGTACGGATAACTTTTTCCGGAAGCATCGGTACAATCCTCTTTTTTTATTTTTACCTCAATTGAATTTCTCTGGATAGTATTATAGTTACTGTAAACAATAAAACCCTCCCTCTGCTTTTGTTCAGCGTAGAAAAAGTAATATGTCTTTTTTTCTGAAGGAAGTTCAAGTGCGATAATGTTTTCTTTTGCCGAAATTTCCAGAGACCACGCGGGGTCCTTGCCAAAAGCCCAGTAATCATATGGAACACATGTATTGCTGGAATTCTTCTTTTCGGTATTTATGACTTCTTTTACACGAAGTGTCCTTGGATATTTTATTTTTATCTTTTCATCTTTTGTATCTTCGACCTCGCCTTTTACTTTTGCAGCAATCGATCCGTAAACACTGGGATTATCATAGATCCTGTTGTAAGCTGCAGCAAATTTTTTTGAATCATCCACAACCCAGTATGTTGAATCCGGATGCGCGCAGTCCTGAAATGTACTGGAGTTGATGTTCACTATGTATAATCCTTCAAAAATATCAGAAAGGATCTCGGTTTCAACAGATTCCTTTTTTGTTGTTGAGGTATCTCTGGTTACAGGCGGTTTCTGAACTTCCTCCTGCTTTTCGCATCCCGCGCAGATCAGCAAAAAAAATACGGTTATGAATATCCTTGGCATTTGAATGAAATTATTATTTATTTTCCTCAAAATAATTTTTATAATTTTAAAAAGCGAAGCATATTCATGATCGCAGATCGAACTTCTTTTTTCCTAAAAATTAAAGTGTTGCATATGAAGTATCAGACGGGTTTTTCCGCGAGTATATAAGCCCTTTTGCTTGGATGCTCGGCATTTACATATGGATACCTTTCAATCGCCGAGATAATTCTGAATCCTGTTTTTTTTAAAAGCGTCATGATCTTTTCAGTTTCAAAGAAATAAAAATCTATATCTACATCGTGATCAAGAAAATTATCCCGGTGAATTTTTTCATTCCCTATATGAAATGAAAATAAAAACTGCCCGCTAGTCCTGAGTACTCTGTGAATTTCTTTGAAAGCTTTTCTGACCTGAGGATATGTGAAATGAACTATTGAATAGAATGCAACGGCGGAGCCAAAATGTCCGTCCTTATATTTAAGCCTGATCATGTCGCCTGTTTCAAATCGGATCCCTTTATTAAGTACAGTTGCTCTGGCCACCATTGCCGGTGATATGTCGATACCTGTAATTCTTTTTACACCACATTCTTTTAAAAATCTTGTTGTTTGTCCGGGCCCGCATCCAAGATCAGCGATCATTCCTTTATTGCTGTTTTCTTCTGCAAAACTTTTCAATATCATTCTGTCGAATGGTTTTTCTGAAAGCTCATCAAAAAAAATTTTCGCATATTCTTCTGCTGTCTTGTCATAACAATCAATTACTTTTTTACTTTGCTGCATATTTGAAAACCGGTGCTTGTTTTTTTATTTGGGTTGTAATGGATCTGCCAGATACTGACCTATACTGATAGTATTTCCGTCGGGGTCTTCAATATTGAAGAACTTCATAAAATCCCCGGCCTGTATGATTTCTGTAATGGGTTTTATTCCCTGCTGTTCAATAAATTTTTTCGCCTCATCTATATCATCAACTTTCATCACAAAAGATATACCGGGCTTATCCTCCGTTGATTCATTAAACGGATCACAGCCTCCGAAAAAGCTAAGCCTGACATCGCCTAATCTTGCAGCAAAAAATTTTTCACCATTCTCAAGCGAGTCAAGCTTTAATTTATCAATATAAAATGATCTCGCCTTTGAAATATCAGAGGTCGCTATTACAAGATGATTAGTTGAAAATTTCATGTTCATTATTTTAAAATTTAATTTGCAATTTTTTCTCCGGAGCCAGCATATTCAACGTCAACGCCGGTTTTGTATCTTGTATAATTATAGAGCAGGGATATTATTTGTCTGAAGTGGAGCAGATCGTGAGCGAGCCAGTTTGCGAGAAAAAATTCTGCCGACATCGGACCGAGCTTATGAACGTATTCGTTTTTCCATTGAGGATCTTTAAGTGAGGTGAGCCATTCGATCGATCTTTTTCTTTCGTTTAGAAATTTTTCAAGAGTCTCATCATAATTTTGGTCAATATAATTTCTGCTCTTGACCCATCCTTCGGGATCTATTGCCGGAGGAGACATCTGAATGTTATCGAGCACATGCTTTGTCCTCGCTCTGAAATCATACTGCTCTTCATCATATAAATGACAGACAATTTCAAGCAGGCACCATTTCTCCGGCTGAGGACGCCAGAGATATTCTTCTTCCGGAATTCCGGAGAATAGTTCTTTGAATACATTACCGTTGCGTGAAAGGTTTTCTATGGCAAAATTATGATCCATGGTTAAAAATTTTTTACGGGTTTAATCGCAGCATGTTTTGTTCTCCTGGACCGGTGGGCATTTTACCGAACCATAACTGCAGTAAACACAGCAGTCCCCGTGTGCAGGCTTCAGGAGTGTCTTGCAATTTTCACATTCATAAAAATAACGGCATGAATCAGTTGCCATCGTTTCCTCTTTTTTATATTTACAAAACGGACACGTGATAACTGAAGTTAGTATAATTTCCAAGGCTTTGAATTTTCTCTTTGATTATAATATTCAGAATGATTTTAAATTTCTATATACATTTACATTTAATAGCTGAGAAAAAAGTTTGGGGTTATGGCTTCTTTCCGTATATTGTAATGCTCAGGATTTTATTGTTGCCTGATTTGTAATCGGATAATTCCTGTCGGTTAAGATGCTTTAGCATCAGTTCATCGGAAAGCTCTATATTTTTTTCTTTGTAAATTTTTATATCACTGAATCCCTGGACTGAAATTGTCTTTAGATATTCTTCTTTGTTCATTGCTCCTGCGATACACCCCGAATACATTTCGGCTGCCTTCAGAATCTTTTCCGGCAGACCTCCAGACACAACTATGTCCGATATTGTAAAATGCCCTCCTTTTTTTAATACTCTGTAAATTTCTTTGAAGGCTTTAACTTTATCCTGCACGAGATTAAGCACGCAGTTACTCAACACTACATCAAAACTTTCACTCATTAAAGGCATCTCCTCGATCTCACCCAATACAAATTCGACATTTGTAAATCCAGATTTTTCTTTATTAAAATTCGCCCTGGCTATCATTGCTTCTGTCATGTCAAGTCCTATGACCTTTCCATTTTCACCAACGGCTTTGCTTGCTATGAAAACATCATTGCCTGCGCCCGATCCAAGATCAAGTACTGTATTACCTTCTTTGATACCGGCAAACTCTGTAGGGATCCCGCATCCCAGCCCCAAGTCTGCTTCTGATACATAGCCTGTTTGATCTTTGTAGTCATCGGAAATACTCTCACCTGTTCCACAGCATTCCGGTGAACAGCATCCACCGCTTCTTTCATTTAATACATTTGTATAAGCTTTCTTAATTTCTTTTTTGATCTCTGTATTTTCCATTTTGTTTTTTTAAAGTTAATGAATACATAGTAAAGACGTGATCAAAGATCAAAAGACGCAGAGGTCAGCAGCAATTCTTTTTAGGATTAGGATAATAATCCATTATGTTTCCATATTGGTCAGAAGTAATGGTACAGCATTTTTCGAACAATTCCCGGAGTTTAACTTTTGCTCTTTGTACTCTTGACTTAGCGCCGGAATACGAAATACCGAGTTGATTAGCAAGTTCAAGTTGAGAGAAATTCCGGAATTCAGTCAGAAGCAATGCTTCCTTATATATCTCCGGCAAACAATTTATGAAAGGTAGAATGCAATTGGCGAGCTGAGAATTTTTTTCAAAATTTTCTTCATCGGCGGACAGGTTATCTGGAATTTCAAATAAATTTTTCTTTGATCTGAAATGATCATTTATAGAGTT
>JBDTLQ010000193.1:0-6568 GCA_039934715.1 Ignavibacteria bacterium
TCACCTGCTATAATAATCGGAGCAATGCTGATATCACCATTAATGTCTCCGATTCTCGGCATAGGAATCTCGTTCGGCATACATGATGATGAAACACTGCTGCTTTCTGTATCTAACTTTTTTCTGGCAGTGATGATCAGCTTAAGCGTAAGCACAATATATTTTCTATTAACGCCTCTAAATGGAATTACATATGAAATTTTATCGAGATCAAAGGCAACATTACTTGACGTCGGAGTAGCAGTCTTTGGAGGCATGGCAGGAATTGTTGCGGCATCAAGATCGCGAGAAACACAGGTAGTGCCGGGAGCAGCAATTGCGACGGCTTTAATGCCGCCAATTTGTTCGGCAGGATTTGGTTTGGCCACCGGAGGTTATGAGATATTTTTCGGAGCTATCTATTTGTTTTTTATCAATGCTGTCTTCATTAGTGCATCCGCATATCTGGTCACAAGATTTCTTAAATTTCCTTTCAAGGTCTATCTTAACAAATCAAATGTTGTAAAAAGAAAAGTAGTTGCAGGAGTAATTCTCATCATAATGATAATACCTAGCGCCTATATTTTTTATGATATAATACTCGAAGTCAGACAGACAAGGGGTATAGAAAAATTCATCAATGAAAAAATCAAGAGTGACAACCGGAAGGTGATTGAATGGAAATTCAACGAAAACAATGAACGAAGCGAACTTGTGATCTATACTATCGGCGAATTGGTTAACAGAAAAACTGAGGATTCTCTGCAAGAATTACTTACACAATACAATATCGGGAATTCCAAACTGAATCTGGTGCAAATAGAATCAAGCGGTACAAGCGAAAACCTTGCCAATGAACTCAGAGCCGATCTTCTGAAAACACTTGAAAGGAAAATGATTCAGAACGAGAATAAATCAAATAAGATCGATAGTCTGGAAAATGAAATAAAGCATGTAAGACTGGATTCAACTTTGCTTTTGAAGATCGGGCAAGAACTAAAAATTATTTTTCCGGAAATTGAAACAATAAGCGTATCCAGGATGCAGCAAAATATACTGAGTGATACAACGGAAATTCTTAATAAGAATATTCCGGTAATATTGCAGGATTGGTCAAAAAGAGTTGGCATGAGTTATATAAGAAGAAATGAAGAAAAATTATATGAATACTGGAAGAGCCGCATAAATGCTGATACAATTGTAATAATCAATCAAAGACAATAGGATAATTAAACAGAGACCTTTGAAACATCACATCCGTCCAAAACGATTAAATAATTATTGTAACTTTAATGCTATTTAAAAACGATTTAAGAAAAACTATCCTAACTTTTAAAGATAGACAAGTTTACAGTTCTTTCTTTTGAAAGATCAAAAGAAAGAACCAAAGAAAAATCTCCCACTGGTGATAAATTGCCGGAAATTTATCACAGGCGGGTTATTTTTAAGAATGATTATGATTGCCAAAATTTTGTTTAGTTTAAGACTTTTTAAGTGTTGATGAAAATAATTTGGACAGCAATGTTGAAACACTGTAAAATAAGTTGAGTTACGCTTCAGGGAAAATTGTATATAGGATAAAATTATAAAATTAAATTATAAGGAGTAAGAAATGAATAAGGATATTTTGAATAAATTGCAATCGGTCAACGAATACCCGTGTGTTTCTATTTTAATGCCAACTCACAGATCATTTCCTGAAAATCAACAGGATAAAATTCGTCTAAAAAACTTAGTCAAAGATGCTTCAAAAAGGCTGCTTGAGGAATTTAAAAAAGATGAAGTATCATCCATTATTAAAAACCTCGAAGGTGTCATTGATGAAGTTGATTTTAACAATTCGCTTGATGGATTGTCAGTATTCATAAATAAGGAACATAAAGAAACGATATTGACCCCATTTCCTCTTAAGGAAAGAATATTGATCGATAAATTTTTTTCCACTAAAGATATAATATTCGGCATTAACCGGACTCAGCCTTACTGGATTCTGTCGGTTAGCGACAAGCAGGCTAAACTTTTCAAGGGAGTGAGAGACGATCTGCAGGAAATAAAAAATGATAACTTTCCTTTGCTAAATACATATTATCCGTTAAAGTCGCAGGGCAATGAAGAGGGTGAGGAAATTATTCCAAATGTTGAAAGAGAAAAAATGTATTTGCGGCATATTGATAAAACACTGGGTGATATAAATGCGGAATATGAATATCCTGTTGTCCTGTTAGCAGTTCCTCAAAAAGCTGCAATATTCAAAGAAGTAACAACTCAAACTAAATTACTTCCAAATGTCATTACAGGAAACTACGAGCATTTATCCGGGACAGAGCTTTCAAAAATTGTATGGCCTGAAGTAAAAAAATCACTTTCAGATATAAGGCAGCATGTATTGGACGAACTTGAAGATGCCATAGGTAAAAACAAATATGCAACAGGGATCGATGAAGTATGGAAAGCTGCAAATGAAGGCCGGGGATACAAAGTGCTTGTTGAATTAGGCTTTCAATATCCGGCACAACTGGATGAAACCGGTTTGCAATTAGTTCCTGCGGATGTCAAGACGGGTGAAGAAATAATGGATGACGCAGTTGATGTGATCCTCGATAAAGTTATTCAGACAGGAGGGAAGGTTGTTTTTTTCAAAAACAATGAACTCACTGATTTTAATAAGATCGCTATGATATTAAGATATTGAATTCATAAAGTAATTTTTCAGAGAGCATTTAATTTAAAATTTTTCCAAATGTTAAAAGGGATATTTTTTTTGTTCGCCTTTATATTCTCGGTCGGGCAGACGCAAACCGATTCAATGAAGAAGTCTGATTCAGACTCAATCAAAAATTCAGAATTAGTAAAGTCTACGGAAATACTGCAAAAATATGACTCGGTCAGGATCGCAGACTCATTATATAAAGAGGGGTTATTGAAAGAGATTGAATCACTCCAGAGTACTGATAATTTAAAAAAAGAAGAACTGGTTAACCGGCTCAACGAATTATCAAGCGAAGATTCTTTAAGAAAAATCGGTAAACAAAGGACAATAGATTCCTTGAGAGGTCTGACAAAAGGATATCCGGTAGCACTTTTTCATGATACTTTGTTTCTTATATACAGCAAGGTCGGACCCTTCACGCCTAAAGACAGAGCTTTAACAATTCAAAATAAAATTATACAGCTTACCGATGATCCGAAGTTTGATCCTGATTCCATAAGGGTTTTTCATGGTGAACAGAGTAATGATCTTATGTATAACGAAATCATATTACTTAGCATCACTGATAATGATGCTCTATGGCTGAATAAAACACGTGATGAGGCTTCCGATATTTACAGGGAAAAAATTATTGACAGGACAAAGCAATACATTGATGATAACAGCTTCAAGAATACATTGTTTAGAATCGGGCTGGCGGCCTTAACAATTTTAGGGCTGTTCCTGATTTTGAAATATGTAAACAAATTTTTCAATTGGATCAGAAATAAATTTGAAGTACAAAAGGAAAATTGGATAAAAGGAATTAAAATAAAAGATTACGAGCTCTTAACACATGATAGAATTTCTAACATTATCAAATTAGTTCTGAAATTCGTTAAGATATTTGTTCTTTTACTGACATCGTATTTCTTTCTTACAATACTCTTCGGAATATTTCCGTCAACAAAAGGGATTGCAGGAACACTGCTTGGTTACATTTTAGATCCATTAAAAAAAATATGGCACTCAGCAATTAATTTTTTACCAAACCTGCTGACCATTATTGTAATCATATTTGTCACAAGGTATGTAATAAAGTTTGTGAAATTCCTTACTAAAGAGGTGGAGACGGGATCATTAAAGATTCCGGGTTTTTATGAAGATTGGGCTAAACCGACTTATAATATTGTCAGGTTTGTAATATATGCGTTTATGTTCATTGTGATTTTTCCATACCTTCCGGGATCGGATTCTCCAATATTTCAGGGTGTTACTGTATTGCTTGGGTTAATTTTTTCATTTGGATCAACGTCAGCTGTCTCGAATATAATTGCAGGGATCGTCATTACTTATATGAGACCTTTTAAAATCGGAGACCGAGTAAAAATTGGAGAGGTGACCGGAGATATTGTTCACAAAGATCTATTGGTAACCAGGGTAAGGACAATTAAAAATGAAGATGTCACTGTTCCAAATTCAACAATACTTTCAAACTATATAACAAATTACTCTTCCTCAGCAGAAAATCTGGGATTAATTATTCATACAACTGTCACGATCGGATATGATGCGCCCTGGAAGAAAGTTCATGAGCTTTTGATCAATGCAGCACTGGCTACAAACGGGATCTTAAAAAATCCTTCCCCTTTCGTTTTACAAACCAGCCTTGACGATTGGTATGTAAGCTATCAGATAAATGCATATACCGACAAGCCAAACGGGCAGGCAGGCATCTACTCCGAACTCCATTCATCTATACAAGAGAAATTTAATGAGGGTGGAATTGAGATCATGTCCCCGCATTATCATGCAATGCGTGACGGAAACACAACCACAATTCCTGAAAATTATTTAGACGGAGATTATCAAGCACCATCTTTCAGAGTAAAAAATAATGGCGAAAGTAAAAAGTAAACAATTGTATTAATAAATTAAAAACAATGGATGATTTTGTAAATCGGTGGTTATTTGATCCGGTAGTAGGTAAGATCATAACTATATTCATAGCATTAGTTGTAATTGTTGTAGCTACAAAATTAATAAGAAGACAAACTTCGAAATTTATCAATGATAAAGAGAGCAAGTACAGGTTCCGTAAATTAATTAATTTTGTAGGATTCCTGATATTCTTTATTTTTCTGGCAATTACATTTAGTGATAAGCTTGCCGGACTTACTGTGGCTTTGGGTGTTGCGGGAGCCGGAATAGCTTTTGCCTTGCAGGAAGTAATTGCAAGTGCTGCCGGATGGATGGCAATAATGTTCGGTGGGTTTTACAAAACAGGGGATAGAGTTCAGCTCGGCGGCATCAGGGGTGACGTGATTGATATTGGTGTTCTTCGCACCACACTGATGGAAATCGGACAATGGATTGATGGTGATCTGTATAACGGTCGCATAGTCAGAATAGCAAATAGTTTCGTTTTTAAAGAACCCGTTTTTAATTATTCGGCAGACTTTCCCTTTGTCTGGGATGAAATTAAACTGCCAATAAGATATGATTCGGATTATGCGTTGACACGAGAGATATTAACGAATATTTCAAACGAAATACTCAGCGAGTTTTCTGTAGATGCTGAAAAAAGATGGAAATTAATGCTTCAAAAATATTTAGTTGAAGATTCTGTAACTGAACCTGTTGTAACAATTACAGCAAATGATAACTGGGTAGAGTTTTCCCTGAGATATACTGTGGATTTTAAAAAAAGACGAACAATAAAAGATAAACTATTTTCAAAGATCCTTGTCGAGATACAAAAAACAAACGGTAAAATAAGATTCGCTTCAGCTACATTTGAGCTTGTTGGAATTCCGCCTGTTGAAGTAAAATCAAAAATGTAATTTCATAATATGGCCCTTTACAACGCGTTCACTATCCTGATTGTTCTTTCGGCGATCTTCGGTTTTATTAATTATAAATACCTAAAGCTTCCTGCAACAATCGGAGTAATGATCATTTCAATAATCAGCTCGCTCGTGCTTGTTGCTCTTGGGAATTTATATCCGTCATTAATTCAGAATGCCAAGGAGACTGTAGAAGGAATTGATTTCAGTAGTATTTTAATGAGAGTAATGCTTAGCTTTCTGTTGTTTGCAGGAGCAATTCAGCTTGATGCAAAAAAGCTTGCCGATGAAAAACTTCCGATAATTGTTTTCTCAATTTTGGGCGTAATAATTTCCACTTTCATAGTGGGAGCCTCAATGTATTATCTGCTTAAGTTATTCACCATAGAGGTTGATTTTATTTACTGCTTATTGTTCGGAGCATTGATCTCACCCACTGATCCAATTGCCGTTATCGGAATTTTAAGAAAAGCAAATATTCCAAAACCGCTTGAGGTCAGAATTACCGGTGAATCATTATTTAATGACGGTGTTGCAGTTGTTTTATTTCTGACAATTTTTGAAATTGCGGAAATCGGTATCGATAAACTTTCATTTGGAAATACTGCTTTCTTATTTCTCAAAGAAGTAGGCGGCGGGATCGTATTCGGTTTTATTTTGGGATATACAGGATATCTCGCATTAAAGACAATTAATAATTATAAGGTTGAAGTTATTATAACTTTAGCACTTGTAATGGGTGGATATTCTATTGCGCGTTCTATGCATATCTCAGGTCCTTTATCAATGGTTGTTGCCGGAATAATAATCGGGAACAAGGGAAAAAAATTTGCAATGTCGGATATTACCCGTGCAAATCTTGAAAGCTTCTGGGAAATCATCGATGAATTGTTAAATATAATTTTATTTATTTTAATCGGTTTTGAATTACTGATTATTACTTTTCAAAGTTCGTTTGTCAAATTAGGTATAATAGCAATTTTTATCGTTCTTCTGGCTCGCTTTATTTCAGTCGGCTTTTCTATACAGCTGCTGAAGTATAAAATAAATTTCG
>JBDTLQ010000194.1:0-6552 GCA_039934715.1 Ignavibacteria bacterium
GAACTGCTCCGCAACGAAGAACGGCTGTGATAAAAATTTCTGTATCTTTCTTGCTCTTGAAACTGTCAGCTTGTCCTCATCTGATAATTCATCAATTCCTAAAATGTTAATTATATCCTGAAGATCTTTGTATGTCTGAAGTATCTTCTTTACTCCCTGCGCAACATTATAATGTTCTTCTCCGACGATCAACGGATCAAGAATTCTTGATGTCGATGAAAGAGGATCAACTGCCGGATAAATTCCAAGCTCAGAGATCTTTCTTGATAGCTCTGTTGTCGCGTCAAGATGCGCGAATGTTGTAGCCGGTGCCGGATCAGTGTAATCATCCGCCGGAACATATATAGCTTGTATTGATGTGATAGAACCTGTCTTAGTTGAAGTGATCCTTTCCTGCAGAGCACCCATCTCGGAAGCTAGAGTCGGCTGATAACCTACTGCCGAAGGCATTCTTCCAAGCAATGCCGACACTTCAGAACCTGCCTGTGTGAATCTGAAAATATTATCAATGAATAGCAAAACATCTTTTCCCTGATCCCTGAAGTATTCCGAGATCGCAAGTCCGGTAAGAGCAACACGCTGTCTCGCTCCGGGAGGTTCATTCATCTGCCCGAATACAAGAGCGGTATTTTTTAATACTCCCGATTCTTCCATTTCAAGATAAAGGTCATTACCTTCTCTTGTTCTTTCACCAACTCCCGCAAACACCGAGTAGCCGCCGTGATGTTTCGCAATGTTATGAATAAGCTCCTGTATGATAACCGTCTTTCCCACTCCGGCACCGCCGAATAATCCTGTCTTTCCTCCTTTTGTATAAGGCTCAAGAAGATCTATGACTTTAATTCCTGTTTCAAACATTTCTTTTTTTGTGGAAAGATCCTTAAAAGCAGGCGCAGGTCTGTGAATAGGATATCTTAAAGTCGTTACAATTTCTCCTTTTCCGTCTATCGTGCCGCCCGTTACATTTATCAATCTTCCCAACACCTGATCACCTACAGGAACTGTAATAGGCTCGCCTGTATCAATCGCTTCCATTCCTCTTACCAATCCGTCTGTAGAATCCATTGCTACTGTTCTTACTCTTGATTCACCCAGATGCTGCTGAACTTCAGTTATAAGAATCTCATCTTTACCTTCACTGTTTTTTCTGCTGATACTAACTGCGTTGTTTATGGATGGCAGGCTCCCACCGCTGAAATCTATATCCAATACAGGACCAATTATCTGTACAATTTTACCTTTATTAACTTCGCTATTTGACATTGAAAATTTGTTAGGTTAAAATTTTATTACATTTTACAAATATACTCAAAATGAAAATTAGTTCAAATGTAGATTGCAATATTTTTGAAGAAAATGTTCCACACTCCAAATATTCTTAAAATATTCTTTACAAAAATGGAATAAAAAAACCTCTGAATAAAATCCAGAGGTTTTTTTAAAAATATAATCACATCTTTTTACTCTACTGTAACACTCTTCGCAAGATTTCTCGGCTGATCTACATTACAGTCTCTTGCAGTCGCGATATAGTATGACAGGAACTGAAGAGGAATGCTGTTAAGTATCGGCGAGAAGATCGGTAAAGTATTCGGCACTCTTAATATATAGTCTGAGTAATTTTGAATCTCATTATCGTCTTCGGTCGCAATGGTTATGATCTTCCCTTTTCTCGCTTTGATTTCTTCGATGTTTGAGATTATCTTATCATATGTTTTATCCTTAGGAGCAATGAATACCACAGGCATATTTTCATCTATAAGCGCGATCGGACCGTGCTTCATTTCAGCAGCCGGATAACCTTCAGCGTGGATGTATGATATCTCTTTAAGTTTCAGCGCGCCTTCAAGTGCGACAGGAAAATTGAATCCTCTGCCAAGATACAGGAAGTTCTTTGAATCTTTAAATTCTTCCGCTATGAATTTATAATCCTTCCTCTTATCGATAATCTGTTTCATTTTATCAGGCAGGACCTTTAATTCATCCGCTATTTCCTTTAATTCGGAATCCGTTATCGTGCCTTTATTTTTTCCGATCATCAATGTGATCAATGCAAGCGACATAAGCTGGCAGGTAAATGCTTTTGTTGAGGCGACACCGATCTCCGGTCCGGCGTGAATATATGTGCCCGCATCAACAGCTCTGGCTATCGTGCTTCCTACTACATTGACAATTCCAATTGTCGTCGCTCCGAGCCTCTTTGCTTCTTTCAGCGCAGCGTGTGTATCTGCGGTCTCACCGCTCTGACTTATTAAAATTACAATGTCATCTTTATTTATAATGGGATTTCTGTATCTGAATTCGGACGCGTACTCAACTTCAGTAGGTATCCGGCAATATTGCTCAAGCATATACTCGCCTACCAGTGCCGCATGCCAGGCAGTACCGCAGCCGGCAAGAATGAGCCTCTTAGCATTGAACAGTTTTTCCTTTACGCTTTCCAGACCACCGAGCTTGACCACACCTGTTTCAAAATTGATCCTGCCTCTGAATGTATTTTTTATCGCCTCGGGCTGTTCGCAGATCTCTTTAAGCATGAAATGATCGAAGCCGCCTTTTTCTATTTCTTCAAGATCATACTCAATTTTCTGAACTTCCCTGTAAATATCCTCATCTTCAATTGTCTTGATCTGAAAGCTGTCCTTCTTGAGTATTGCCATTTCGCCGTCCTCAAGATAGATCACATTTTTTGTATGATTAACAATGGCAGCTGCATCTGAAGAAACAATTATCTCATCTTTCCCAAGACCAAACATCAGCGGGCTTCCCATCCGGGCGATAATAATTTTATCCGGTTCACTTTTACAAAGGCAGGCTATACCATATGTTCCTTCAACTTCCGTTAATGCAAGCCTCACCGCAATCTCAAAACTTCCTTTCTGTCTGAAATGAAATTCTATGAGATTGGCAAGTACTTCTGTATCAGTGTCAGTACTAAATGTAAACCCTTCCTGAGAAAGTTTCTTTTTGAGGGTTTTAAAATTTTCAATAATGCCGTTATGAACAATGCTGATGTTGCCGTCCATGTCGGAATGAGGATGCGCGTTATTATCATTCGGTTCGCCGTGTGTTGCCCAGCGGGTATGACCTATGCCGATCCTGCCTGCAAGCAATTCTCCGTCGAATTCATTTTCAAGCTCTTTTACTTTACCGGCCTTCTTGTGAGAATTAATTTTATTATCATCATTGATGACCGCAATCCCGGCAGAGTCATATCCGCGGTATTCCAGTCTTTTTAAACCGTCGAAAATAATCTGGAGCGAGTTTCTTTTTCCTATATATCCTACAATGCCGCACATATGATTTACTCCTTTATATATTTTGTTTGTGAAATGGTAGAGTTATATATAATAGTGTCGGATTTTATTTTTTAGAATTAACAAATATTACTTGTGCCGAAAAAGGGAGTCGAACCCTTACGAGGTTTAAGCCTCGCTGGATTTTGAGTCCAGTGCGTCTACCAGTTCCGCCATTTCGGCTTTCATTATTTTTGTTATTTGCTTTCTTCCTGAATAAGACTTATAAAATTTTTCTCTTTTTAGAGCATCTTCTCTCCTAAATGCGCTCGCCTTGCTCCGCAACGCGGAGCAGTCTACCAGTTCCGCCATTTCGGCTAAAATATTTTACAACTAAGAACACAAAGTTCACCAGGATTATAAAACATAATGGCTTTTTCTTAAGGCCATTTCGGCTAATAATATTTACCACTAAGAACACGAAGTTCACTGAGATTATAATATCAAATCAAACTTGTAAGCATAATGGCTTTTTCTTAAACGCCATTTCCGCTAATAACACTTTACCACTTAGTTCACTGAGATCATAATATCAAATCAAACTTGTAAGCATAATGGCTTTTTCTTAAACGCCATTTCGGTTAATAACACTTTACCACTAAGGAAACAAAGAACACTAAGATCCGAATAAATAATCCTAGTTTTGAAATTGTAATTTGAATAACTTGTTTCCAAAACAAATAATTACATTAGACCAAAACTATTCTCTGAATATTCTGAATGTATTATTTTTAGTGTGTGCAAATTAAGAATCATTATAAGTTTATTCAATTCATTTATTAAAAATAAAAATAGAGGTTAGCTTTCACTAAAAATAGTTTTTAACTGTTTTAGTACAATAATTTCTAATTGATTGTAATTATAATAACATTTAATTATTTTTGTAGCAGAAATTTTAAGATGCGCGATTGGCGGAACTGGCAGACGCACTAGACTTAGGATCTAGCGCCGCAAGGCGTGGGGGTTCGACTCCCTTATCGCGCACTTCTTTAATATTAAACTATTAAATTAAAATTACTTAACTTAATTCCAATACTAATTTAATATGAACAGCAAAACCACCACAAAAAATAATAACGCCCGTTGTTCTTTCTGCGGAAGGAACGCGGATAAAGTCACCAATATGATCAAAGGTCCATCCGATCACAATGGCAGAGAGGTTTTTATTTGTGAGATATGTGTTGGCAATGCAATGCAGATCATTAAGAAAAATACGATCTTCAGCTCTGCTAAATCCATTAATAAGGTCAAGTCTAATCTCACACCGCAGTCGATCAAGAAGTTTCTCGATGAATTTGTTATCGGTCAGGACAGAGCGAAGAAATCACTGGCTGTAGCTGTTTACAATCATTATAAAAGAATAGATTCCCTCGACTTTAATTATATTGACGATGTTGAGATCGAGAAAAGTAATATTCTGCTCATCGGTCCCACAGGAACAGGGAAAACATTTCTTGCACAAACACTCGCGAGGCTTTTGGATGTACCCTTTGCGATCGCAGATGCGACGACCCTGACTGAAGCCGGATATGTTGGCGATGATGTTGAATCAATACTCGTTCATCTTTTGCAGAACGCAAACTTTGATTTAAATAAAGCTGAGAGAGGAATAATATATTTAGATGAAATTGATAAGATATCCCGAAAGAGTGACAGTACTTCGATTACAAGAGATGTATCGGGTGAAGGCGTTCAGCAGGCTTTATTAAAATTGCTTGAAGGTACCATAGCCGGAGTTCCTCCCAAAGGGGGCAGGAAACATCCTGAGCAGGCACTGATAAATATTAATACAAAAAATATATTGTTCATATGCGGAGGCGCGTTTGACGGACTCGAAAAAATTATTGAAAGAAGAATTGCAAAAAGTTCAATGGGATTCGGTTCAGATATATATTCCAAAGGTGATATTGATAGTGATGTTGTCATGTCAAATGTTGAACCTGATGATCTGATCCAATACGGTCTTATACCTGAACTTATCGGCAGGCTTCCCGTTGTTACCACACTGAATTCACTGGACAAGAAAACAATGCTGTCAATACTTACCGAGCCAAAGAACGCTATCACGAAACAGTATCAAAAACTTTTCAGAATGGAAGGAGTTGATCTTGAATTTACGGAAGATGCTTTAAACTCTGTAGTTGATCTTGCTCTATCAAGAAAAACTGGCGCGCGTGCTTTAAGGTCGATACTTGAAAATTTAATGCTAGACATAATGTATAAGATACCTTCCAAAGAAAATATCTCCAACTGCATCATTACAAATGAAGTTATCACTGAAAAAAAAGAACCCGTATATCTCAGCAATAACAGAAAGGTGATCGCTTAAGAAGTATCTTTAATTTGTTTTACGCCAATGGTCTGATGCTTAAGAATAGTGTTATACTTTTTTTTCTGAATGCAAATTCATATTGATAATTTATCACGAACTGTCCCCTTTCATATTTTCATTCCCTTTCATAAATAATTCAGATGTCAAAATTAAAAACCGGTTTAAAGAAGGATACCAATTTTAAAATAAGAGAAGATTATCATAAAAATCTTTTAAGAAAGCTGAACTCTGTAAAGGATACTCTGGTATCGGGCGGAGGGAAAAAAGCAATTGAAAAACTTCATTCAAAGAATAAGCTCCATTGCAGGGAACGGATCCATCTTCTTATAGATAAAGATTCTTACTTCATGGAGCTCGGACTCTATGCCGGGTACGGAATGTATGAAGAATACGGAGGAGCGCCATCCTCAGGTACAATTTTTGGTATTGGTAAAATTCACGGACGCAATTGCGTAATAGTGGCAAATGATGCTACAGTAAAAGCAGGTGCATGGTTTCCGGTCACATGTAAAAAAAATCTGCGCGCACAGGAAATATCGATCGAAAATAAATTACCGATAATTTATCTTGTCGATTCGGCGGGTGTGTTTCTTCCTTTACAGGATGAAATTTTTCCCGATAAAGAACACTTCGGAAGGATCTTCAGGAACAATGCGGTTATGAGCTCAATGGGAATACCGCAGATAGCTGCTATCATGGGACCGTGCGTTGCAGGCGGGGCTTATCTTCCCATAATGAGTGATGAAGCTCTCATAGTTGAAGGAACCGGAAGCATCTTTCTTGCAGGTTCTCATTTAGTAAAAGCTGCCATTGGTGAAAAGACAGATAACGAATCACTTGGCGGAGCTACAGTGACAACGGAAATTTCAGGGATCACCGATGAAAAAATGGCAAATGATGAGGAGTGTATTGAAAAGATTCGCG
>JBDTLQ010000195.1:0-6543 GCA_039934715.1 Ignavibacteria bacterium
AACGAACTGAGAAGATCCTGACTCCGTTATTCCAAATTCAAATGCTTCCGCTTTCATTTTTCGGACTGCACTTTCAATTTGGCGTTCGCGCTGAACCTCGTCTTTGGCGGCAGGCACCAACGCAGGTGACCGATGCTCCTTTGTTTTTTCGCATACTATTTGATAACGACCAGGCACTTCGAATATATAATTTATATTCTTGATCATTTTTGTTATGTTATGTTTGAAATATTCACAATTAAAAAATTTATTACACGATTAAAAAATATATTATAAGAGGGGTGAATTAGCATGAGAAAAATAATAGTCCTATCAATGATCACGTTAGACGGAGTAATGCAGGCACCGGGCGGATCTAAGGAAGACAAATCAGAGGGTTTCAAATATGGCGGCTGGGTTGCGCCTTATCTTGATGAAGTTGGCGGTAAGGTCATGAAAAAAGAGTTGAAGCCTGCAGATTATCTTCTGGGCAGAAAAACATTTGAGATCTGGGAAGGCTACTGGCCAAAACATGCGGACTTCTGGCCGGGCATTAATGACGGCACAAAATACGTCATGTCCAAAACCAGGAAAAAGTCGGATTGGAAAAACACAGTTTTTATTAAAAGTCCGGCAGATATTAAAAAGATCAAAAAGTCAAAAGGTTCTGACATTCAGGTATGGGGCAGTGCTGAGCTTATTCAGCTGCTGCTTAAGAATGATCTGGTGGACGAACTCCGGATCAAAATTTACCCTCTGACTCTTGGTAATGGAAAAAAGCTTTTTACCAACGGCGTTATTCCGGCAGCATTTAAATTATCAGAAAGTATCGTTACACCAAGGGGAGTGATCATTGCCAGTTATAAGCGGGCCGGAAAAGTCCGGACAGGCAAAGTCGGAGTTTAAGAATAAAATAAGAAAAAAATTAATAAGAAAATAAAAATCACCTCATACCTTACAACTTGTTTATGAATAAAATCAATCAAATAAGCCTCAGACCAACTACTGTGACAGACTTAGAAAAGCTCTTTCAATTTCAATTGGACAAAGAAGGAATTCATTTAGCAGCATTTACCCCAAAAGACCCGACAGACAAGACCGCATACATGACCAAATTTAAAAAAATATTGGAAGACCCGACAATTACAAACAGAACTATAATAGTTGACAAGCAAATTGTTGGAAGTATAGCACAGTTTATCATGGAAGGGGATGCTGAAATTACTTACTGGATCGACAGAAAATTTTGGGGACAGGGTGTTGCCTCAGCAGCTCTGAAAGAGTTTTTGAATATTGTAAAGACAAGACCCCTCATTGGCCGTACCGCTTTTGACAATTATGGTTCACAAAAGGTTTTAGAAAAATGTGGCTTTGAAAAAACCGGAACAGACAAAGGTTTTGCAAATGCACGACAAAGAGAAATAGAAGAATTTATTTATAAGCTCACATGACCGAAGACAAATACTCCAACAGGCTAAGCATCTCGTAGCCGCGAGTATCTTCGACGCCTCTGTTGGTGTTCCGAAAGTTTGAACTAATCATCTTAAAAATTTTACTACACTTACTTCAAACTTTCGGTCACCAACAACAGTACAACTGAATTTATGAATCCGATTTGTCAGGTGAAATTCATTTTTACTATAATTATAAAATACCATGACATCAATTCCAAATAACTATTACCGAACCAGTATTAAAGCTCTGGTTTTAAATGAGGAAAATAAGTTTCTACTTACTAAAGAAAGCGACGGCAGGTGGGAACTTCCCGGTGGCGGGATGGATCATGGTGAATCTCCTGAAGCTTGCTTAATACGAGAGATAAAAGAAGAAATGGGTCTTACTGTAATTTATTTTTGTAAGCAACCCTCGTACTTTTATACTGATAAGCACCTGAAGTATGAGTATGTAGCAAACGTCTTATTTGAAGTAAAGTTAGAGCACCTGAACTTCACGCCATCTAACGAATGTACAGAGGTTCGATTTTTTACAAAAGAAGAAGCTCTCAAAGAAAATTTGTTTCCAAATGTTAAAGTATTTCTGACTGTATTCGACCCTAACAACCATAAGGTAATAAAGAACATCACATAAAGCTTTCCGGATTATTCCCGCCGAGGTTCATTGATCAACCCTGTTTTTGAAAAAACCCTCTAATAATATTTTGCACTTTGTTTTGTGCGTAGTGAAGCACCATAGAATCTATGATCGCCTGAGGCGGCAGATGAAGGTTCATGAGTGTCCTCGCATAATTCTGATTTGAAGCAAGCCATGAAGCCTGAGTGTGGATCACTCCATACCGGGATGAACATCAAATGGAAAATGTATCCTGTGCTTTTGTGATACCGGCTGCAAGTATTAAAATAAATATAGTGAATATCGTAAAATACTTTTTCATAATATAATTTTTTACTAAGCTAGCAAATTATTTTTTTCAATTAAATGATCAACTGAACCTATTTGCACTGGGATGACCTTTGAGAACAATTAGGAATATGAATTAGGAATTACGAATTCTTAATTGACGATTGCCCATTGACCATGACTATTGACAATTCACGAAACTCACTATTCCCAAACAAAAACAATCTTCGTATCGGGCAGCCACTCCTGTATATTTGCGACCTCTGCTTTTGGAATTGGATTTCCTGTAAAGGAACCGCCCCCGGTTTCATTATCAATTGAAGCAAGACCAAGGATCGAAAGATTTTCTTTCAGATCCTTTATTTCATCCGGAAGTTTAATTATCTGATTTCCACCCAAATAGAACTCAAGCAGCATTCTTAATTTTCCGATGCCTGCAGGAATGCTTGTCAGCTCGTTAAAAGATACATCAAGATATTTAAGATTTTTCAAAGAGCCGATCTCATTTGTGATCTCAGCCAGTCCGCATTTGACAAGAGTAAGCTTCTCAAGTTTATCCAATTTTTTTATCTGAGGAGGAAGCGACATCATGTAAACAGAATTCATAGTGAGCTCTTTGAGATTTACTAGAGAGAATATTTTGATAAGGGCGTCAGTGATGTTCAGTGATGTTGCACCGTTAAGATTCAGAGAGATAAGTTGCTTCAGCTGTGAAATAGCGGCAGGAAGAATTGTGATATCTGTTCCCGCGAGGTTCAGCCATTGAAGATTCTTTAAAGATGAAATTTCTGAGGGCAAGGATGAAATATGGTTGTCGCTTAAGTTGAGAGATTGAAGGTTCTTAAGCTGAAGAAGCTCTGCGGGGATTTGTGTCAACCCGGAGTTTTGAAGATTCAGACGGTATACATTGCCGGGATCCTGCAGAGCCTCATTGATAGATTTAAAAAGTTTTTTTTTCTGAAGCTCCTGAAGTGTAAGAAGTTTATCCTGAGAGAATGAATTCTGCGCAAACGCACACAAAAAAATTATCGTTAATAATTTACAAACGGACATAGGATTTACGATTGACGATTTATGATTGACGATTTACGATTGACGATTTATGATTGACGATTTATGATTGACGATTTATGATTGACGATTTATGATTTACGATTTATGATTGAGGATGATTGACGATTCACGATTGACCATTGACGATTGACGATTGACGATTGACGATTGACCATTCACCATTCACCATTGACCATTGACCATTGACCATTGACCATTGACCATTGACGATTGACGATTGACCATTCACCATTCACCATTGACGATTGACCATTGACCATTGACCATTGACCATTCACCATTGACGATTGACTATTGACCATTGACCATTGACCATTGACCATTGACGATTGACTATTGACCATTCACCAAATAACAACTCTATTATCACCTGTATTTACCATTGGGTCTCCCGGATTTCCATCAAAAGCTTCCATAAATTCCTCCATATTTGAAACTGTCCCGATCACCCTGAATCTTTCGGGCGAGTGAGGATCAGTATTCACCTGCAGTCTCAGGGATTCCGGTCTTGAATTAAGTCTCCAAACCTGTGCAAATGAAAGAAAGAATCTTTGCTCGGGTGTGAATCCATCTATTAAAGGCTGTTCCTTTCCTTCAAGTCTTTTCTGAAGAGCATAGTAAGCAACAATTGCTCCACCAAGATCGGCGATGTTTTCACCGAGTGTAAGTTCACCGTTAACATGAAGTGAATCAATCGCGACATATGAATTATACTGAGCAACAAGTTTGTCCGCGCGCTCTTTAAATTTTGCAGCGTCTTCTTCTGTCCACCAGTCTTTCAGATTTCCGTCACCGTCATATTTTCTTCCCTGATCATCAAAGCCGTGTGTCATCTCATGGCCTATCACAGCTCCGATCCCGCCATAGTTAACTGCATCGTCCGCATCCGGATCATAAAACGGCGGCTGCATTATTCCCGCCGGAAAGGTAATGTCATTCTTTGATTGACTGTACTGAGCGTTGACAGTCTGAGGAAACATTCCCCATTCCTGTCTCTGAACAGGTTTGCCGATCTTATCCAGATTAAGTTTTAGACCATAAGCATTCGCGTTCATCATGTTGTTGTAGAATGAAGTTCTGTCTATATTCAATCCTGAAAAATCTTTCCATTTATCGGTGTACCCTATCTTTACTGTAAAGTTGGCCAGCTTTTTTAACGCTTCCTGTTTGGTCGCGTCACTCATCCATTCATTCTTCTTTAATCTTTCCCCGAAAGACTCCTTGATATTATTTACCATCTCAAGTGCCTTAGCTTTTGTTTCAGGTGTGAATTTTTTTTCAATGAACAATTGTCCGAGCGGTTCTCCCATTGCATTTTCAACATACTTAAGACTTTCTTTCCATCTCGGCTGTTGTTCTTCAACACCCCTTAATGTCCTGCTGTAAAAATCAAAATCCGCATCAGCAAAATCCGAACTTAAAATATCCGCAGCATTATTTATCACATTCCATTTAAGATAATTTTTCCAGTCTTCAAGGCTGATATCCTGCACCATTCTGTTTACTTCTTTTAGAAAATCGGGTTGCGCAACATTGATTCCTTTTTCAAACCTGCTGTTATCAAGTCCGAGTTCAGCAAAAAGAATATTCCAGGAAATATTCGGTGAAATAGCCTTCAGATCATTTAAGGACATTAAATGATAAGTAGCTTCCGCCTCACGCATGTCAACCCTTTTCATAGATGCTTCTGCAAGCCGGGTTTCGATATCATAAACTTTGTTCGCAATGTTTGAAGCTGTCATCGCGTCATTGCCGGATAATGTAAGCAGCTTGATCATGAATTCATGATACTTATCCCGCAACTTCTTAGATCTTTCATCATCTCTGAAATAATAATCCCTGTCGGGCAATCCAAGTCCGCCCTGAAAAATATTCAATACGACATTATCACTGTTCTTGTCGTCCTGATTGGAGAACAGAAAAAATAAACCACCGCTTCTGTATTTTTTGAAATAGGAAAATACTTTTTGCAGATCCTCTTTGCTTTGTATCGCGTCGATCCTAGCCAGGTCTTCCTTCAGCGGATTCATTCCGGCGTTTTCAATTGCCACTGTATCCATAGCCGTGTAGTATAGGTCTCCCAGCTTTTGCACATTGCTCCCTTTGGATGCGGAGGAGTTTCCTGAGGCATCTTCAAGTATTTGCTTGAGTACATCCTGATTGTTATTAATGATCACATTCCAGCTTCCCCATCTGCTGTACGCCGGCGGAATAGGATTATTTGACAGCCATGAGCCGTTAGCATATTCATAAAAATCCACAGTGGGCTTTACCGATGTATTAAGGTACGCGGGATTGATGGGTTTATTATTGTCCGTTTCTGATTGTGCCTGGGAAAATGACTGAGCTGAAATTATAGAGAGGACACACAAAAGTGGAAAAAACTTTTTCATGATGTTATGCTAAATTTTAAGATTAATTTTGTTGCCCTTTACGTGCAGAGAAAAATTTTGTTAAAAAAGGTTAGTACAAATTACCCATTTTAATTAATCAAATCAATTTCGAATTATTTTTACATGTACATGAAATTATAAATAAAAAACTACAAGAGCCATAAGCTTCTGTAGTTTAATTTTTAATAAAAAAGCAGACTAAATTATTTCGGAGAATGAAGTGCAACTTTGTTTCCTTCCGAATCAATGAATATAGCGATGTATCCAATCTCATCAGTAACTTTCATTTTAGGCTGAACAACTTTTCCTCCGGCTTTATTGATCTTGTTCATAACATCCGTCAGGTCTTCACCGGCTGCAAGATAGATCAATGCTCCGTCCTGTGAAGGTTTATAACCTTCCGCTTTTACTATTGCTCCGCTTACACCGTCTCCCGGGAAAAATCCCATTTGATGCGGTCCCATATTCTCTTCGTGCATATCTACACCGAAGATCTCACCGTAGAATTTTTTTGCTCTTCCGAAATCTGTTACCGGGATCTCGAACCAGTTAATTGCGTTTGCCATTTTGTTTCCTTTCTTATTATTATTTAAAAATGTTTACTGCAAACTATATCAAATAAATTTGAGCCGCTTCTTTGAAATTGCTAATTTTGATTTTGACTGCATCTCAATGTTCATAAGGCACGCGGATGACGCTGAAAAAAACTGATGCCCACGGATTTTTCAAAAATATTCGA
>JBDTLQ010000196.1:0-6539 GCA_039934715.1 Ignavibacteria bacterium
TAGGAAATTTTTTACGAATTGTTTTAAAATGTATCCGTCAAGTATTTTCAAAAAAATCTGATTAAATGTATACACTTACAAAAGAAATATTGCTGCTAACCGAAATAGCGGCATGCATTGCGTCTGATAATTTCAAATTACTTCAGAGTAAAAGCAACAACTATAAAAAGCAGGGTTACGATCCTTTAAAGCTTTACGAACTGATACTACAGAGTTATCTGTTCTGCGGCTTTCCGGCTGCTATTGAATCTTTAAAGATATTCAGAAAGCATTTTAACGATCTTGAAATTCAAAAATATAATCATAATGTAATTGAATTCAGGAGCTCAGGAATCGTTAATTGTAAATTAATCTATAAAAAGAATTATAAAAAGTTAATTGAAAATATGAATTCCTTAGGACCTGATCTCAAAGAATGGATGCTGATAGAAGGATACGGAAAGGTCTTAGGACGGCCTAATCTGAGTTTGAAGGACAGAGAGCTCGTCAATGTCGCGATACTTTGCACGCATTATTATGAAAGCCAGCTTCATTCACACATGCGGGGTTGTTTGAATCTTGGTATCGATAAGAAGGTGATTAAAAAGATGCTCGGCAATTTAAAGAGTATTTCAGATATGAAGAACATTAACAAAGCTATGAAACTCCTCGATAAAATAACAATCAGCTAGCTCAACACTCAGCGTCAGATGTGTTATATAATATATATTATGTAAAGTTAAATTGATTTATGTTTGCTGGTTATTAAACGAATCCTTTCTTATTGATATCCCCTTTCATTTCATTCACTTACAGATTAAAATTCATTGTTAATATATTTTAATTAACAAATTAAATCTATATTTTTGCAACATTATGATTGATATTAACTATTACCTTCTAGTAAGTGCAATACTATTTTGCACCGGAGTCATTGGTGTCCTCACCAGGAGAAATGCCATTATAATATTCATGTGCATTGAATTAATGCTTAACGCCATAAACCTTACGCTGGTGGCGTTTTCGGCTTATCTTGGAAATATCAACGGTCAGATATTCGTGTTCATAGTCATGACTGTGGCTGCTGCAGAAGCAGCGGTGGGACTTGCCATTGTTATAGCATTGTTCAGAAATAAAGAGTCAGTTAATATAGACGAGATAAATATTCTTAAATGGTAATTTAATAATTATTCTCAATTTAATGTCTAATTCATTTTACCTCGTTACGCTATTACCACTTGCCGGTTTTCTGATCAACGGCTTATTCGGGAAAAAAATCAAGAATGAAAAGATAATCGGAGGAATTTCAACTCTCGCAGTTTTCATTCCCTTTATAATCGGAGTATTTACATTTATTGAGCTTCTTTCAAAAGAGCCGGGTTCACGTAGTATCGTTTTAAATTATTATAACTGGATCACCTCGGGAAGCTTCTCGGTTAACTATGCTTATTTCATCGATCCCCTTTCCATTTCATTGGTACTGATAGTTACCGGCGTCGGAGCTTTGATACATTTCTACTCTATAGGTTACATGCATAACGATCCGGGCTTCGCAAAGTTTTTTGCTTTCCTTAACCTGTTTATCTTCGCGATGCTTAACCTTGTTCTTGCTGATAACTTTTTACTTTTGTTTCTTGGATGGGAAGGCGTAGGTTTGTGCTCGTATTTTCTGATAGGATTCTGGTATGAGAAAAAATTCACGGGCGAAGCTGCAAAGAAGGCGTTTGTAGTCAATCGTATCGGTGATTTCGGATTTATGCTCGCAATGTTTTATATATTCACCAACTTCAATACACTGGAGATCTCAAAATTCCTCGAAGGAATTGGAGGACATCCTGTTGGTGATGCACTTCTGCTGACAATTGCTCTTCTTCTTTTTCTCGGTGCAACAGGAAAATCAGCGCAGATACCTTTGTTCGTCTGGCTTCCGGATGCAATGGCAGGACCGACTCCTGTATCGGCGCTCATTCATGCAGCAACCATGGTTACCGCGGGAGTTTATCTGATAGCAAGAACATCTTTACTCTATGCAATGTCCCCTTTTGCAGAAATGCTGATCTTTTACATAGGCGTTCTCACGGCAGTAATAGCAGCAACAATTGCATTAAAACAAAATGACATAAAAAAGATACTTGCATACTCAACCATCTCACAGCTTGGATTTATGTTTATCGCATTGGGCACGGGGGTTTACTGGGTCGCGATATTTCATCTTATAACTCACGCATTTTTCAAAGCTTTATTATTCCTTGGCAGCGGTTCGGTAATTCACGGCATGCACGAGGAACAGGATATCACAAAGATGGGCGGCTTAAAAAGTAAAATGAAAATTACTTTTATCACCTTCTTCATTGGCTCTCTCGCTATTGCCGGTATTCCTCCCCTCTCGGGATTCTTCAGCAAGGATGCAATAATTTTCGAGACCTTTAAGGAGATCGGAATTCCTTTCATGGTGATCGCATTGATAACGGCCGGGATCACTGCTTTCTACATGTTCCGGATAGTTGTGCTGACTTTTTACGGCAAACCAAGATACGATGAACATCATCTTCATCCTCACGAATCTCCTCCAACTATGACGATCACGCTGATCATACTTGCTATTCTGTCCGCGGTCGGTGGATTCATAGGTGTTCCACACATTTTCGGAATACCGACCTATCTTGAAGAATGGCTGTCTCCTGTGTTTGAAAAATCTACCGAAGTTTTAACAACTATTCATCCTGTTCAGGATCCTGCTCTAAGTTCTGAGCTGTTCCTTGTTGCATTATCGGTAATTGTTTCAATTATTGGTATCACTCTCGCATTTAAGAAATATTCAAAGAAGGAAACTTTTGAACCTGAATCAGGAATAGGAAAGGTCCTCGAAAATAAGTATTACATAGATGAAGCTTATGAGAAAGGTGTGGTGGAGCCAATACAAAAAGTATCAGAAGGCTTTTTATGGAAAATATTTGACATGAAAATAATTGACGGCGCCGTAAATGGCATCGCCCGTTATATTTCAAATATAAGTTTAGACTGGAGAAAGATCCAGTCCGGAGTCATACAGGACTATACAACGATATCTGTTGCAGGAGTGATAGTAATAATTTTATATCTTTTGTTTTTATAAGAAAATTATTTTACCAAATAAAAAAGAGGAAAGCTTTTAATTAGTTTTCCTCTTTTTATTTCTATCAAAAAGTTTTAGTGAAACAATTTTATTTCCCGTTAACCTTCATAATGTAAGCAGCTATGTCCGCAACGTCCTGATCACTCAGCGGGTAATTCTTGAAGAATGGCATTCCCCCGTCACCAAGCCTCACATTATAGACAATTGATTTAACATTACCTTCAAAATCTTCCATTATCGACGGCACTTTTTTTATTGTACTGTTTGGACCATGGCAAAATCCGCAGGAGCTGTTAAATGACTGCTCTCCTTTGACCGGGTCCCCCGTCAGATCCATTACGGCTTTCTGAACATCCTTTAATTTAGTTTTATCTCTTACCGGCAAAGCAATTGTTTCATAGGTTACAACTTCCGGTGAAACTTCCGATGCAATTGATGCATAATACTCATTAAGATCTTTTATTTGTTCTTCGGTCATCGGAGTTTTCATTCTCAGGTATGCTTCCCAGCAGATCGTCGCGCCGCCCGCCTTACTGATGACTTCTTCTCCGGTGATCATTCCGTGATAGGTGGATGTCCTTTTATTCGCTCCTTCAAGATTCGAAAAATATTTTGTCAGAGGATTGTTCCTGTTTGTTCCGTCACCATGGCAGTCTGCGCATGCGATATTGTTTGACGTCGATTTCATGTAAAACAATTCTCGTCCCGCGGAACCTTTGCCTGTATTTGTTGTACGGGTTTTTTTTGTTGTGTCATCTTTCTTTTCATTCTCTTTTGTAACCGTAGTTTTATTTTCTTTACCGCAGCTTATCATTAATGACGTGACAAGAAGCACACTGCAGAAGTAAAATAAGACATGAACAATTTTAATTTTCATTTCAGAAGATTTTATTTTTTAGAAATTTTTATTTTTTGATTTCAATATAATTATTATTTTTTAGATTTTCCCAGCCTAATGTTAAGTCCAATATTCAGATTCCACCAGTTGACATTCTTATTAGTTCCTTCAACTAAAAAAGGTACCGATGACGGATCTGAAAGATTGCTGTAAAATGACCCTTCCTCATCATTGATCGGAATGCTTTCACGGTTGAACTCTATTCTGTCAGCAAAGCTTTCCTTATGTGTCTTCAGAAATAGATTGCTCATGTGATAGCTTCCGCCAAATGATAATGAATACTCATCAGACATTTTGTAATTAATGCCTGCATTAAATAACAGTCCCATTCTAAAAGCGTCATTGAATACAATGGTTGTAAAATCATTTTTGGAAACACTCAGACTGAGAATGTTAAGTGTCAGGCTGCCGTTGACGTAAGGGCTGATCTTTGAATTTGAAAAAGGTGATGCCTCAATGCCGAGGCCAAATGTTGAAGTTGAAAACCTGTTGTCAAATGAAACGGGCACCGAGATATTATTCTCAATCGTAGCACCGAGAGAACTTTTTTTAAAAGCGTTGAAATATGTATATGCCCCGGTCATAACAGCGCTGATGATCCCCCTTTTCTCGATTGGAAATTTCAGGGTTCCTGCTACCGATGCGCCTGTAGTGGTCGCGTAATTCTTTTTTATAAAATCGGAATTTATGAAAGTGATCCCCGAATCATTTGTTGTAACGAGCTCACCGCCAAAATCCTTTCCGGGAAATGCAAGCCCGAAGCTTAACTGAAGGGATGGCTGAGTCTGTGAATAACAGATGGCAGTATAAAAAAAAACAATTGCAAGTACAGAATAAACTTTAATATATTTCAATATATGAATTTGTGATCCGGATCATTTGAAATTATTTTATTATTTTTTAGGAGTATTCGATTTTGGTTTTTTCGTCTCCGGATTGTTGAAGCCGATATTGACTGCAAGATAGATCGTGCCCCAGTTGATCTTCTTTTGCTTGGCTATCGCTTCCCTTCTTATCGATGTCAGAACCGGTCCGTATATTGTTGAAAAAAATCTTCCTTCCTCGTCATTGATAGAAGCATTTGACTTTCCGAATTCTATCGCATCCTCGATGCCTCCGTTCGTATTTTTTAACAACAGGTTTCCGAGATCATACTTTATTCCGAGCGCCACACCAATGTTATCACTCACTTTGGCTTCAATGCCTCCGTCAAAATTTACTCCGATCCTGAAATCGGAAAATGAAAGCTTCACACTGTCAAAGTTGTTTTCGGTTCTTGCTAGCTCGCCGCTGAGAAAATTGAAATTCAGGTTCGCACCGAAATACGGACTTACAAGGTTTGTAAATGACGTCGGAGCAACCTCCAGCCCAAATCCAAGACCGAAATTGTTAAAGGTGTAAGAGTAATTTACACTTGTCAGAAATGTATCAAGCTCGTTATTAATGTTGATGACCTGAACTCCGATATTCCCGCTTTTGCTTGTTTCAAAAGTATTAAAGGTATTGAAGTTTGCCTGCGCAATGCCTCTTATTGTTGAATACTTATCGAAATTAATTTTACCTTTTGCAAAAAAATTTAAACCTGACTTCCCACCATAGTTATTACGCATAAAGTCAGGATTAATTGTGAGAACGGTGTTTGATCCAAGCAGCTCATTCGTAAAATATGTTCCCTTAAGATCGTCATACGGTTCGCTGAAACCAATCCCGACCTGTAACTGAGGCTTATCAAACTGAGGATAGGAGTTTCGGACAAACACTAAAAATATGAGCAAAACAAAGAGCTGGACGTTTTTCATTTTGTATAAGTATGCATTATTTTAATTTGGAGATTATATCAAAGACAGAAACTACTGCAGCTGTTTCAGCGCGTAATTTTCTGCTGCCAAGTGATCTCACCTGCCAGTTGTTTTTTTTTAATAAATCTATTTCACCTTTACTGAATCCCCCTTCAGGTCCGATCAAAAGTGAAACGTCAGTACCGCCGTTAAATTTTAATTCAGTCGTATCTTCAGACATTTCATACATTACAATTTTGTTCTTTTGTTCCTTCTCAATCCCTATCATCTCGTTGAATGTAACAGCATTTTGAAATGAAGGAAGCACACATCTCTGAGACTGCCCCATTGCGCCAATGATAATTTTATTTATCCTTTCCATTTTGGTAGAACTTAACATAACCTTGTTAAGAGTGAATTCACTTATCAAAGGTTTAATTGCGGTAACGCCCAGCTCCACCGCTTTCTCTACAGCGAATTCAAAACGTGATGCATTCCTTAAAGGAGAAAGATATAATGTCACCCTGGCTTTTGGTTCATAAAGATCATATTCCTTTGACAAAATATCACAAGCAAGTTTATCCTTATCTATCGAAGTAATTTTGCAATGATAAATATTGCGTTCACCGTCTGTTACCGTTATACTATCACCGGTTCTCTTTCTGAGAACTTTTGTTAAATGTTTAAATTCAAAATCATCGATGACAAGATTATTTTTTTCAGCGTCAACATTTTTACCGGGTGTATAATAATATTCCATAAACTATTT
>JBDTLQ010000197.1:0-6504 GCA_039934715.1 Ignavibacteria bacterium
GCTGTGTTGATAAGTGCTTCAGAGATACCTGATGAAAGCTCGGCTGCATTCGGTGTACCTGCTGTCGCCAGAGCCTGGAAAGCTCTGATCATACCTACTACAGTTCCGAACAATCCGATAAGCACGGATACCGAAGCGATAGTTGAAAGTACAACTAAGTTTCTTTCAAGGAGCGGTACTTCAAGCATCATTGCTTCTTCAATCGCGGTCTGAACTTCCTGAAGTTTCTGATCTGCCTCCAGCTTGTTATCTGATGCCAGCACCTGATATCTTTCAAGACCCTGTTTGAGAATATTGGCGATCGACCCCCTTTGCTTATCGCATTCGGCGATGGCTTCGTCAATATTACCGTCAAGAAGCGCTGTCTGAACTTTCTTAAGGAAAGGCTCTATAGGACCTCTTCCCTTTGCTTTTGAAAGCGAAAGCTGTCTTTCAATTGTAAAGGTAATAACCATTATGCTTAATGCCATTAACAGGACTACGATGGGTCCTCCCAAATAAATAGCACCCATAATGTTTGCAGGTGTATTTCTATCCGGGGTTTTAAAATTTGCCGGATTTCCGAAAACGGCATAAAAAATTATCGCGGATACCACCAAAGAAATCACGATAATAACAGTCATAAAGACAGATTGTTTCATTAATTTTTAACCTCCATTAACCCTGATAGAGTTATTTTTTATATATATGTTTATAAATGATATTTAATTTAATGTTTAATCAAAACTCTTGATCGCTTCTTCCTGTGAGGGGTAGGAATCAAAAATCAAAGCTAATTTTGTAATTACAAATAAGTTTTCAAGATTTTTATTGAGCTGGCAGAGTTTAATTTTGCCTTCTCTTTTAGAATAGTTTGCGTGTGCAGATATTAGAACTCCGAGGGCTGTACTGTTGAGATAGAGAACATCACCAAGATCTATTACGAGTTTTTTATTTCCAAGTTCAGAATATTTCTTAATTGTGTCCCTTAATTCGTCGGTTTCATCACCACCCACAAAATTTCCCTTGGGCTGAAGGACAACAATTCCTTTGTCAGTAAGTTCTGTAACTTTTATGGATGCCATGTTGTGAAAATTTGATTAACAAAATATACGTTTATTTTCAAAATTGCAATTATAAAAATGGATTTAATAATTTAAACACTCTTATTGGTCATTCTTAATGACCCCAAGTATATCCTTATTGATATGTTCGATCTCTCCCACTCCGTTCACTTCCTTTACGACTCCCTTCTTTTCATAAAAATCCTTTACGGGTGCAGTTGAATCATAATACACTTTAAGACGTGTCCTGATCGTAGCCTTTGTATCATCGCTTCTGCCTCTTTTCAAAAGTCTCACAACGATCTCATTCTCGTCCGCTTTAAGATTTACTACTTTAACATTGTTAATCTTCAGTTCTCGGAAAATTTCGGAAAGGGCTTTTGCCTGATCGAGTGTTCTGGGAAAACCATCGAGTATGAAACCGTCTTTACTGATATTGCCGAGCGTTTCCTTTACAATGCCGTTCATTATTTCATCGGGAACAAGGTTTCCTTTATCCATTAACTCTTTCGCTTTCCTGCCGAGCTCCGTTCCCTCAGATGCCGACCTTCGAAGTATGGCTCCGGTGGAAATATGTTCGAGATTAAGATTCTTTGCTATTAGCTCAGCCTGAGTACCTTTGCCCACTCCCGGAGGACCGAATATAATTAACTGATACATTCTGAATTTAAAAGTTAGATTTGCCTTCAATGACTGCAAGCTGCCCGCATGCTGCATTTATATCCACACCGCTGCTCGTCCTCAGGTTTACAACCACCATTTCGTTTTTGAGTCTGGCAATAAAATCATTTAATTTTTTATTTAAAAGTAATTTATTAATATCTTTTTTATTATTGAATATATCCAAAGGCTTTCTTAATTCAAACTCTATTGGGTGAAACGGAATTATGTTCAGATTCGACGGGACCATCTTCACTACTTTCGAAATTCTTTTTACATCATTATCCGAATCATTCAAACCCGGAAAGAATATATACTCATAGGTAATTTTATTTTTTGTCTTCTGATAAAAATATACCAGTTCCTTATAAATGTCCCTTAAATTATTTTTTACCGAAGTCGGAATAATTGACTCCCTTATACCGTTGTTCGTCGAATGAAGTGACAATGCAAGTTTTACATTTCTGACCGGCCTGTTCTCTTCCAGACTTAGATCATCTGCGAACTTTTTTATCTTCCCTGTAAAACCAACTGTCGAGACGGTGATTCTTTTTGAGGATAATGACATTCCATCAGGGTGTGTAAGAATCTTTAATGACTTCAACATATTTTCGTAATTTAGAAACGGTTCACCCATGCCCATATAGACTATGTTTGTCGGTGAAATTTTAGTCTGCTTTATAACTTCATAAACCTGTGATAATATCTGACCTGCATCAAGATTTTTTTTAAAACCCATTTTACCCGTTGCGCAGAATTCACAACCGACATTACAGCCTACCTGCGTTGAGATACAAAATGTATCCCTACCCTTTTCAGAGATCAGAACGGTCTCGATAAAATAATTCTTATCTCCTGAATTGATCTCAAACAGAAATTTCTTTGTGTTAAAATTTCCGGAATCGGTAACCTTAACCGTTTTCAATTCCGGCAAAAAATAATCCCGGGCCAGTTCTTCTTTGAGACGTAACGGCACTCCTTTCAGATCTGCGAGCGAAGTGACATTGCTTTTATGAATTGATGAAAAGATCTGCTTTGCTCTGAACTTCGGCTCCCCGGTTGCAACTATTTCTTTTTCGAGATCCTCTAATGAGAGGTTTAATATATTTTTCTTTTGCATGAATTTCCTATGAATGCCTGTTTAATATAATAAAAGCCATCCATAAAAATAATTGATAAGTAGTAAATAATAAGTATATACATTGAGTATCTCATCTCTTTTCATGACTTCAATTGCTTTTTATTTATTGATATTGAAATTGAATTTGAAGCGGAATAGATGTAATTTTTGCCCGATGAAAATAATAATATTCCTCTCAAACCCTCACTGCTTTTAATGAATCCGATTAACATCAATAACAAATCAAAATCTGAAGACATCATTTTGATTGAAGAGGCAATTGCGGGTAAACAGTCTTCTTACGAAAAGCTGATGAAAAAATATTATCAGCTGATCTATAATCTTGTTTACAGGATGATCTCAAAAAAAGAAGATGTAGAGGATCTTACACAGGAAGCTTTTATCAAGGCATTCAACTCGCTTCACAATTTCGATAAACAGTTTGCGTTCTCCACCTGGCTTTTCAAGATAGCTACCAATAACGCGATCGACTATCTTAGAAAGAAAAAACTTTCGACATTCTCAATTGATAAAGAGATCGAAACCGATGACAGTGATTTTAAATTTGAAATACCGGACAATGAAAATAAACCCGACCGTCATATTATTGATGATCAGATGAAAAATATCCTCAACGAAGCTATAGAATCACTTCCTCCTAAATACAAAGAAGTGATCGTTCTCAGACATAAGGATGAAAAAGAGTATGAAGAGATCGCGAAAATATTAAAACTTCCGCTTGGAACAGTCAAGGCTCACATCTTCAGAGGCCGTGAACTGCTGAATAAATATCTGAAAGGAAAAATCAAACACTATTAGGATTTGGGATTTGGGATTTCGAATTTTAGATTTTAGATTTTAGATTGATTCCTTGACCATTGACCATTGACCATTGACCATTGACCATTGACCATTGACTATTGACGATTGACTATTGAACATTGACGATTGACCATTGACCATTGACGATTCACGAAAACCAAACATTCATTCACAAAATCAATACCGGACCAATGAAAGATGAAACGCCACTGATGCGGCAATACCGGAAGATAAAGGATAAATATCCAGACACCATTCTGCTTTTCAGGATGGGCGATTTTTTTGAAACGTTTGAAGAAGACGCGGTCACGGCTTCAAAGGTTCTTGGAATAACACTTACCAAGCGCTCCAACGGTGCGGCCTCCGATGTCCCGCTTGCCGGCTTTCCTCACCATGCACTTGATAACTATCTTCCGAAACTTGTTAAAGCAGGTTTAAGAGTAGCAGTATGCGAACAGATGGAGGATCCAAAGTACGCTAAAGGAATCGTGAAACGTGACGTTGTTGAGGTTGTAACTCCGGGCGCGAATTTTTCCGAAAAGCTTCTTGATCATAAATCGAATAATTTTCTCGCTGCAATTTTTATCAGAGATAATCTATGCGGATTTTCATTTTGCGATGTATCAACGGGAGAATTCGCGACATCTGAAATAAGTCTAAAAAATCTTTCCGAACAGATCGACATCATCAACCCTTCTGAAATTTTAATTTCAAAAAGAGAAAAAGAAAAAGTTTATGCTGCTCTTGATTACAATCCCGACGCGAGCTTTAGCGAGCAGAAAAATAAATTCCTTTTTACAAAAGTTGATGACTGGGTTTTTAATCTCGATTATGCCAAGGAAGTTCTTACAAACCATTTCGGGACTCAATCTCTTAAAGGATTCGGAATTGAAAATTTGAATGAAGGAATAATCGCCGCCGGATGCATAATGAATTATCTCAATGAGACACAGAAGAATAATATTCCTCATGTAAAAAAAATTTACAACTATGATTATACTGATTATATAATTCTTGATCCTTCGACAAAACGAAATCTTGAGATCACATCTTCAATTTCGGAAGGCAGCCGTGAAGGGACGCTGATTTCTATTCTTGATAAGACACAGACAGCAATGGGAGGCCGCTTAATGAAAAAATGGATATCCAGACCTTTGAAAAAATCGGAGCAGATACTTAAAAGGCTCAGCGCAGTAAAAGATTTTTCCGATAATAAAACCGAAAGAAAGAAGTTAACCGAAGATCTCAAATCCATTGCGGACCTGGAAAGGCTGCTGTCAAAAGTTTCAACCGGCAAGGCTGTGGCAAGAGATCTCATACAGTTAAAAATCTCATTAAAAAAAATCATTGAAATAAAAAACCGTCTGGAAAAATTTACCGCTCCTTCCATTCAGGTACTGAGAGATAATCTTGTTGAGACAAACGAACTAATACTTAAAATTGAAAAATGCATCAATGAAAACTTTATCAGCGGGATTGATTCTTATGGAGTGATCAATAAAGGTTATGATGCCGGACTCGATGAAATAAAAGACATTCTGATAAACGGGAAAACATGGATCGAGAATTTTCAAAGCAAGGAAAGAGCACGGACCGGGATCAATTCACTGAAAGTGGATTTCAATAAGGTGTTCGGGTATTACATACTTATCACTAAATCAAATCTTGAAAAAGCACCGGCGGATTATGTACGCAAGCAGACTCTCGTTAACGCTGAGCGTTACATCACCGACGAACTGAAAGTCTATGAGGAAAAAATACTTAATGCTGAAGAAAAAATAAACGCGCTGGAAAATAAGATCTTTCTTGAACTGAGAAATGTAATACTTCAGTTCACCGATCCCATTCAAAAGAATGCTATCATTATCGCGACTATTGATTCATTGATAAGCTTTGCTGAGGTTTCCGAATATTATAAATATGTAATGCCCGAGATCTCCGATAGTGACAGACTTGATATAAAGGAAGGACGCCATCCGGTGATCGAAAGACTTCTTCCTCCGGGAGAAAAATATATTGCCAATGATTCTGAAATTGATCCTGTAAAAAATCAGATACTGATCATTACCGGACCTAACATGAGCGGTAAGTCCAGTTATCTGCGGCAGGTGGGACTCATAGTATTGCTTGCTCAGATCGGATGCTTTGTGCCGGCGAGAAGCGCGCACATCGGAATAGTTGATAAGATCTTTACAAGGGTGGGAGCATCGGATAATATTTCAAAAGGTGAGAGTACATTTCTTGTTGAGATGCATGAAGCGGCAAACATTCTGAATAACGCAACATCAAAAAGCCTGATATTGCTTGACGAGATCGGAAGAGGGACCAGTACTTATGACGGGATCTCAATAGCATGGGCGATGACAGAGTTCCTTCATGAGAATCCGAATGTAAAAGCAAAGACATTGTTTGCAACTCATTACCATGAGCTCAACGCGCTCGCTGATCTTTATCCAAGAATAAAAAATTACAGGGTAGAAGTAAGAGAGTACAATGACAAGGTTATTTTTCTAAGAAAGATAACCGAAGGAACAGCTGATCACAGCTATGGGATACAAGTTGCGCAAATGGCCGGGCTTCCGGATTCGGTTACAAAACGCGCGAAGGAGATCCTTCGCTCGCTCGAAGACAAAGAGTACAGAAGAAAAAATAAAGACGAATTTCAGATCAGCATGTTTGAATCGGCTGTAACTGAATTCAGAGATGAAGCGCTGAGAAAGCTTGTGAATGAAGTTGATATAGATAACATTACTCCTGTGGAAGCGATGAATATATTAAAGAAGATCAAGGATGAATTGAATTAAGAATCGTCAATGGTCAATGGTCAATGGTCAATGGTCAATGGTCAATGGTCAATGG
>JBDTLQ010000198.1:0-6481 GCA_039934715.1 Ignavibacteria bacterium
CCGAGCCTGTCAAATTTAAATTCTTTTACAAAATCCAGAAGTTCAATAAAATCACTTTCGGTTTCATCAGGGTATCCGACTATCAAGGTGGTCCTGATTGAGATCCCCGGGATCTTATCTCTGAGCCTGTACAGAAGCTCTGACAAATGCTTTTTTGTAATTCCTCTGCGCATTGATTTAAGAACATTGTCCGAAATATGCTGGATCGGAATATCGATGTATTTGCAAATGTTTTCTGTTTCTCTTATCGTGCTTATTATATCCGAAGGAAATCTCGAAGGATATGCATACATAAGCCGGATCCATTCTACGCCTTTGATCAGCGCAAGCTCTGAAAGAACGATCGAAAGGTTTCTTTTCCTTTCGAGATCAAATCCCCAGTACGTTGTATCCTGACCGATTATCACAAGCTCTTTGACTCCCTTTGACGCCAACTTTTGTGCTTCCATAATAATTTCCTCAAGCGGTTTGGATCTGTGATCGCCTCTCATTATCGGGATAGCGCAAAAGGAACACGGATTATTACATCCTTCACTGATCTTGAGGTACGCAAAATGAGACGGTGTTGTTAGGACCCTTTCACCAATCAGATTCTTTTTATAGTCAACACCAAGCTCATTTAATATGCTGAAAATTGTCTGAGGTTTATCTGTAGCTCCGAAATATTTTTCAACTTCAGGAATATCTTTTTCAAGTTCATCCTTATAACGATCGGAAAGACAGCCGGCAACATATACATTCTTTATCTTTCCTTTTGATTTAAGATCCACCGCTCTCATTATCGTATCTATCGACTCCTGTTTTGCAGATTCAATAAATCCGCATGTGTTTATGATCACATTCTCCGCTTTATTTTCATCTTCAACTATCTCAATATCGTTTGACTTTAACTGGGATAAAATGAATTCGGAATCCACAAGATTCTTTGAGCATCCGAGAGTGATCAGCTTTACTTTATCTTTTTTAACCTTCATAAATATTTAACCCTCCAATCCCAAACTGTTCAGGGATTTAAGAGGGCTGGAATTTGAAATTAAGTTAATCGAAATATTGTGAATAAAAAATGTAATTAATCGTAAACCCGGACAAAATGTTTTATGAAAGCAAACATCAAAAAAATTTTCCGTGAGAATATGCGGTCTATGCATTTTTTACTTGTTATGTCAGATAAGAATTGTTTTATTTACAAAACAATTTATGATCTCGGTAAAGAATCTCACGAAAAAATATACCGGTGGAATTACAGCGCTTGATGATATCTCATTTAAAATAGAGAGAGGTGAGGTATGCGGATACATTGGAACTAACGGAGCAGGGAAATCCACAACGGTCAGGATCCTTATCGGAGCTCTCGACTTTGATGGAGGTGATGTGATCGTGAATGACATCAATGTGAAAACAAGTTCCTTTGAAGTAAAGAAGATAGTTGGCTACGTCCCTGAAACAGCGAATCTTTTCAATGCGCTATCGGCAAAAGAATATCTTGAGTTCATTGGCACAGTCAGGGATCTTGACCGGACTATACTGAGTAAAAGGATCGATAACTTCGGACAGATGTTTGATTTCATCGATCTGCTGAATGAATCAATCGGTAATCTTTCCAAAGGAAACAAACAAAAAATATTGATAACATCCGCCCTTCTTCATAACCCTGAAGTCATCTTTTTTGACGAACCGCTTAACGGACTTGATGCAAATTCAATTTTTATTTTTCAGGATCTCGTAACTTATCTTGTGTCAAAGCAAAAAACAATTTTTTACTGCTCTCATTTATTAAATACGATCGAAAAGGTTTCCACCAAAGTAATTTTACTTGATAAGGGAAAGATCGTGCTCGATATGAAAACGGAGGATCTCCAAAACTCGGAGAACTATACAGACCTTGAAGATCTTTTCCGGAACCTGAAGTCTGATAGTGAATTAAATAAATATTCCTATGAAGGCTTGTTCGATTAAAGTTGTTTTATTTCTGATCATGCTGAATAATAATTTATTTGCCCAGCCCAGCGTTGCAACTGATACTGTTTACAACACTAATTTTCTTCAGACCAATTTGTATAATGATCTTAACCTTGCTAATCTAAATACAGTACTTAACTTTACGAAAACTTTCGGTAAGGTCGGTGTGAATATTGAAAATTATTATCTTTCAAATGTATCCAAGCTCGGTCAGAACTTTTTCAGGGATTATAATAATTTGAGAGTGCTGATGTTTTACAATATAAAAGATAATTTCAATGCCGGGATCGGCTATCAGAATAAATTCCTGACCGATGATAAGAATGTTGAAACAAATAAGAACAACAGCAAATACTTATTTACAGATCTTAACTACAGTCTGAACGAGAACATTTATCTAAATTCAAAGATAGGCGTAAAGTCTGAGGATCAGATAGGAGAATACAATACGGGATTCAGCGGGATCATATCGGCGGTGGCTGATAATTATTTTTACAAAGACTACATGACAAACGGCAACGCTATATTGTTTTATGAAAATCTCATTCAGAAGCAAAATCATAATTATGAAATAAATGCCGACGTATTTAAACGGTTCACCTCAGAGACGGATAACACCGGCAGTGTCGCTTATTATAATCAGAGGAATGATATTTATTCACCCGCAACTCCAAGCGTCAGAAGCCAGTACAGCGTGAAAAATAATATAGAGAAGAGAACTGAGGATTATTTTTCGCTGAGTGATAATCTGAACTACTCTCTGAATAATAACATGATCTTTACACTCGCGGGATATTTTGTTAACCGCAACATAACAAAGGAATTTAAATACAAGCCATCGTCTTCGAGCATTCTTTTTGAAAATGTTTATGATACAAAGATCCTTGAAAATAATCTGCAGTTCACAGGCGCTCTGAATTTCAACTGGTACAAAATCCTGTCTCAGCTTAAACTTTCCTATAACGAACGTTCGGAAAATCATTCCTTGCTGAATACATCAGTACTTACACCGACCCAGATATCTGAACTTGAAAAAGCCGAAAAGAATAAGAACAATAACAGCAGGCGTGTCTCAATGCTGTTTGATGCTTTATATTATTTGTCAAACACAAACACGTTCAGCTTCACCGGCTCGGCTTCGCTGCTGAGATATGACACTGACTTTGATCAGAACTTTGATGACAGAGATGAACTCGAAACAATACTCTCGGGCTCACATCTTTATGATAACTTAATTAATTTCAATGTAATGACCCGATTCGATGTGATCTTATCAAAGCTGAGCTACATTCAATCACAGCGAAGCGCTAACAATTACAAAAACAGAATTTACAAGCTTACTTCTCAGAGTACATTTTCACCTGTGACAAATCTTACAACTAAAAATTTCATACAGGTGCTGGCAAACTATACGGTGTATGATTTCGAAGACATTGTTTCACAGGTTCAGAGCTTTTCATACAGACAGCTCTATGCGAGAGACTCGACCACTTATAACTTTTACAGAAATTTCTATCTGGATCTTTTAGGTGAACTGAAGTTTTATGAGCAGGGACAATTCAATAACAGGGAGTTTACCGTAAAACCCATAGCATATTATGTTGAACAGTTGTATGTTCCGGATATTAGTTACTTTTTCGATTATTTTATAAAGATAGGTATTGGCTATAAATATTTTCAGCAGCAGCGTTTTCAATATGAGAGCGGAACGAGACATTTGTCGAACACTTACAGGACCTTCGGTCCGGTCGGGAAAATTATTTTGTATTTAAATAAGAATTCAATCATTAATTTTACCGCAGGCATTGATTACATCCGGTATGATGACCCGCTTCAGAACAATAACGCCGTGAATCTGAATCTGAATATTCTATGGAACATGTAGTAAACCTTTGAAAACTAATTTGCGTATTTAAATTAAAAATTTCATGCTTTGAAAAAATTAGAACTTGTATTGAAAAGCAACAGAAGTGAAGTACGTAAATTTGAAGAGCTTCTTGAAAAAGCGAATCAGGAGTTCTGCCTTGCGATGGAGAAGTTCATAAATTTTCAGATCGCGTGTTCAGAAGCTTTGATCAATGCAATTGTTCACGGCAATAATGAAGATGAAAGTAAGAGCGTTTATGCGAGCCTTGAATATAATGAGGTAACTTTAAGCTGCAGAATAAGAGACGAAGGAAAAGGATTTGATATGAATTCACTTCCCGATCCGACCTCAACAGAAAATCTTCTAAAAGAAAGCGGCAGAGGAATTTTTATTATGAGATCACTTGTAGATGAGTTTCATTGCAATTCTACTGAGAGTGGGACAGAGTTTGTTTTGACTGCCAGGAAAGAGAATACATAATTTCAGAAATCAAATTCATTTCCAAAGAATATATTTAAATCATTCATTGCAAAAAAGAGCACGCCACAAATTCTCACTAATTGTCACGAATTGTATCGAATCCTAAAATAGAAATTCGCTATAAAATTCGTATCCATTCGTGTAAATTCGCGGCGTATAAGTTCTATTACTTTTTCATATTATCAAACACATCCATCACTTCCTTTACTGCCTTTGCAGAATCTTTCACAAGCTTCATTTCATCTTCGTTCAGCTTAAGCTCAATTATCTTTTCAATACCATCTTTTCCAAGAACGACCGGCACGCCAAGATAAATTTCCTTCAGACCGTATTCACCGTCAAGCCATGTGCATACGGGAAAAATTCTTTTCTGGTCGCGTAATATAGACTCAACCATCTGAGCTGCAGCCGCGCCGGGAGCATACCATGCAGAGGTTCCCATAAGCGCAACAAGTTCACCGCCGCCTTTTTTAGTTCTTTCAACAATAGCGTTCAGTTTTTCATCGTCTATAAGTTCATTCACCGGGATACCGCTGATCGTTGTGTATCTCGGGAGCGGAACCATTGTATCACCGTGACCTCCGAGAAGCATCGCGGAAATGTCTTTTGGTGAACAGTCAAGCGCTTCAGCAAGAAACGCCCTGTATCTCGCAGTGTCAAGTATACCTGCCATTCCCATAACTTTATTCGAAGGAAATTTTGAAGTCTTATATGCGACGTATGTCATTACGTCAAGCGGATTAGAGACGACAATTAAGATCGCGTTTGGTGAATGTTTGACAATATTTTCTGTAACTGACTTTACTATTTCCGCATTGGTTGAGATAAGATCGTCGCGGCTCATTCCGGGTTTTCTCGGAAGACCTGATGTTATGACAACAACATCAGAGCCCGCGGTCTTTGAATAATCATTTGTTACGCCGGTGACTCGGGTATCATAATTATCAATGCCTGAGGTCTGCCAGATGTCGAGCGCTTTGCCTTCGGCTGTTCCCTGTTTAATATCAAGCAGTACAACTTCTCTTACAAGTTCTTTGTGAGCAATTACATTCGCACAGGTTGCTCCTACATTTCCTGCGCCTACAACGGTTACTTTCATATAGTGTTAAATTTTTATGTGATTAAAATAAAAAGGTTATTCCGGCAGTCCGGAATAACCTGTGATTTGAAGATCTGAGTTTAAGACTTAAGCATTTTCAAGCGGAAGAACATTTAATATTTTTCTGCCCTTTTTAGTAACAAATTTTACATTCCCTTCTATCAGCGAAAAGATCGTATAATCTCTTCCAAGTCCGACATTTTCTCCGGGTAAAAATTTTGTTCCTCTTTGTCTGACAAGAATATTACCGGCTTTGACTAGCTCACCTCCGAATTTCTTTACTCCGAGTCTCTGTGCATTAGAGTCTCTGCCGTTTTTAGAACTTCCAAGTCCTTTTTTGTGTGCCATTTTTTTAAATTAAAAATTACGAATTACGAATTAAGAATTATTTGTTATATCACCATACGTCTAGCGTCTAGCGTCTTACGTCTCGCGTCTCGCGTTTAAGCAATCGAATTGATCTCAATAGAGGTATACTGCTGTCTGTGACCTCTTCTAACTTTATAACCTTTTCTTCTTTTCTTTTTAAAAACTATAACCTTGTCATCTTTAACGTGATCGATAACTGTTGCCTCAATGGTTTTGCTCAAGGTAGGGGCACCTATCTCAAATATTTTGTCATCCGATGTGAACATCAGAACGTTACCCAGCTTTATTTTGGATCCGATGTCATCTTTAAGCCTCGGTACAAAGACTCTTTGATTTTCAGTAACTTTATACTGCCGTCCCTGAATATTTACAATTGCGTACATTTTCTTTTATTTAAAATTATTAAAACAGGTCTATGTGGAGCTAAGCGGGGTCGAACCGCTGACCTTCTGAATGCCATTCAGACGCTCTACCAAGCTGAGCTATAGCCCCCACATTAGCTTTTGTTAAGCAGGAAAATACAAATTATAGTCTGTAATTTCAAACCATAAGTTGAAACTTGCCCTGACTTTAAAAGAAATGTGCTTAATCCCCTTCCTATGATCATAAATTAATAATATGCTTTGAAAATATATAATCTAATTATGTCGTAAAACTTTTATGATTGTTATTGTAGGGTATAATTAGGGTTGGTTAATAATGATATT
>JBDTLQ010000199.1:0-6466 GCA_039934715.1 Ignavibacteria bacterium
CGGAAGATCCTGTTCCAGTTTAATACAATGAACTATTCGCTTCTCTGTCATTTAATTCCTTTTTTATTTTTAATTTCTTTTAATTTCCTGTTTTGAAATATCCTCTACTCTTTTTTCAACGACCGGGTTTATATCCTTTTGTTCTTCCACTGCTTCAATGAGCAGATCCCTGTCAATGATGTTTGTGTCAGCGATTTTAATTTCTTCGGTAACATCACCGAAATATTTTTTGAACTGGGCTCCGACATAATTATTAGTTGATACCGAATAAATTTTATTCTCATCAATGTCTTCCCCGTTTACCTTAAGACTAACTATATAATCTTCAGCACCATCGAGAATTTTTTTAGAATCATAAACTACATTCAGTCCGGAAACAATTGCCATGTCGCTTGATCCAAGTTCATTGATCTCATTCACCCGGTTCTTCAGATTATTCTGCAGCATCTCTTTTAAACCTTTGCCGCTGATATTAAAAGTCACGATTGTATTTCCGAATGGATTTATTTCCCAGATATCTCCGACTGTAATGCTTCCTTTCGGAAGATCTTTTCTTATTCCTCCCGAATTAAGGAACGCTACATCGGTTCCGATCTTTGCTCTTACTGCATCCGCTTCCCATTGCCCGAGATTGCTTTCCTCCGAAAATCCTCTCTTCCAGTCTGACTGAAGATTACCGATCACCTTCATAAGATCACCCTGAATTGAAGCGATCATATCTTCTACTTTCTGCTCTGCAGCTCTGTCGTAAATTGAAGAATCCATCACGGTTTCTATCAGAGCTCCTTTATAACTTATTATAGTATCCTTTTTTACATCCACTTTCAGATCAAGTCTGCCAAGCCAACGTGCATATGATCCCGCCTGTGTAATGATCACTCCATCCTGGATCACGGGTCTGAATAAAGGAGTATGAGAATGTCCGCCAATAATTATATCCACATCCTTTGAAAACTTTTGCGCAAGCTTTTTATCGTTATCTGTTCCGACATGGGTCAGTAAGATTATGATGTCGCATTTTTTCTTTTTAAGTTCTTTTATTGCGGATGCTACAACTGAGTCCGTATTGAGCATTTCAATATCACTAACATTTTTAGGAATTGTCAGGGTCATCAGGTCGAGAGCGGTCAGACCGATCACGCCGTATTTAATGCCGTTAATTTTTTTTATAACAAATGGTTTACCGAATGTTTTATTTTTTGATTTCACAAGGGCGTTAGCTGCCAGATAATCAAAGTTAGCCTTCATCAGGGCCGAATCAAGAGCGTCTTGCCCGTAGTCGAATTCATGATTTCCTATCACATAAGCGTCGAGACCGTAAAGATTAAGAAGTTCGATCTGTGATTTACCTCGGGTGATCGAGGAGATCGGGCTTCCCTGAAAATCATCGCCTGCGTTAAGAAGAATAGTATTCTTATCCTTTAATTTTTTGATATAGCCAAGCATGTTAGAAGTACCTCCAATGTAATATGAAATATTTTCTCCCGTGACGGAATCTTTTTTCGAAACTCTGTACGGAAGATTGTGCGCGTGAAAGTCATTCCAGTGTAGTATTGTGAGGTCCTTTATATTTTTTGAGCTCTTTGAATCGGTATTTTGTGAAAATGAAACGGAAGTAAAAATAAAAATCGATACTGCAATTAAAAAATATTTTTTCATCTGAATTTGATTTGTGAAACAATGGAATAAACTTTCTAACTATTAACCACCTAACTATTAACTGAAAAAGTCGGGATGACTGGATTCGAACCAGCGGCCTCCTCGTCCCGAACGAGGCGCGCTACCAAGCTGCGCCACATCCCGTTGTTCTGTTGAATAGTTAATTTGTTAATTTGTTAATTGTGTTAATTGTGTTACTTCGTTAATCGGTTAACTGTATAATGGTAGTAAAATTGAATTAACTGATCAACCAATTAACCATTTAACTAATCAACCAATTAACCATTTAACTAATCAACCAATCAACCATTTAACTAATCAACCAATTAACTATTTAACAAAATTAACTAATGAATCCCATAAATATAATTATTATATCCTTTGAATTGAAATGAGAAATAAATCTATAAGGGTATTTAAATAAATCAAGGTTTACTTGATCAGAAAATTTTTTATTCTATAAAAACAGATCAGGAATAGGTAACTTTGAATAAATTAAAAAGCCTTAAGAAATTTTATATTGAATTCGATTTTCAAAAATATTTTCGGATTAATTATTTCAGTGATACTAGTAATGATCACTTTGGGGTTATTGTTTAACAGCCTTACTAAAAAATCATTTTATGAAGAATCGGGAGTTGTAAAGGTTCAGGGATTGTCAAGCAAAGTTAACATATATAAAAGCGAACTTGGTGTAAGCCAGATCTTTTCTGAAAATGAAAAAGACATGTACTTCTCGCTCGGTTATATCCATGCACAGGACAGGCTATGGCAGATGGATCTTTCAAGACGCGTCGCTGAAGGCCGGCTTTCCGAGATACTTGGCAAAGATGTTTTGGATTATGATATCTTATTCCGGACGATCGGTCTGAACAAGGCTGCCGCGAGACAGTACGACAAGCTTTCTCCCAAATCAAAAGAGATCCTTTCTTCATATTGCAAAGGTGTAAATTATTTTATTGAGAGTAATTCAAAGCAGCTGCCGCTTGAGTTTGATATACTTAACTACAAGCCTGAGGTCTGGAATCCCGAGCATTCGTTAATGATCATAAAGCTTGTTGGCTGGGAGCTTAATCTTTCCTGGTATTCGGATGTGATGTTTGGCGAGATCATAAAAAAGCTGGGGATAGAAAAAGCAAAAGATCTTTTTCCTGATTATCCTGAAGATGCTCCTTATATTATCAAAGGTGAATCCGGCAAAAACAAAAACGATACTGTAAAAACTGATCCGAAAAATGTTAAGAAGACCTCATTCAATGATCAGTTAAATATTGAAAAAAATTATTCCGCTGCCGCGGATCTCGGGGAAAATTATTTTGAGCTTTCAAAACAATTCAGAGAATATTTCGGGATGGAAGGAGTCCATATAGGCAGCAACGCATGGGTAATTTCCGGTAAGAAAACAGAGAGCGGCAAACCGCTGCTGGCCAATGATCCGCACCTTGCTCTGATGGCTCCTTCAAAATGGTATGAAGTGAGCATGTATGACAATCAGAAAAAATACAGTGTCTGCGGATTCTCGATCCCGGGTGTTCCGGGCATTGCAATTGGTCATAATGAATCAATCACCTGGGGTCTTACAAATCTGATGTGCGACGATGCTGATTTCATTATTCTTAAAAAAGATTCAGCCGGCAAAAATAAATATGTTTTCAAAAATAACACTGAATCTTTAGACAGTACTGTCGAGAATGTGAAAATAAAAGATGTTCCCGATGATTATATTTTTACTTCATATTCCTCAAAGCAGGGACCTGTTGTTTCAAATCTGGCGAAGACTGGTTTCATCAATGATCAGAAGTTCAATATCACGGCAGAAGATGAGTTACTTGTATTCAGGTGGACCGGATATGAGATCAGCGATGAATTGGAAGCATTTTATAAGATCAATAATGCTCACGACTGGAATGAATTTCAAAATTCATTAAAGACCTTTGGTACTCCGGCGTTGAATTTTATTTATGCGGATACTTCGGGCAACATAGGTTTTCATTCCGCCGGCTTTATTCCTATCCGGTCAGGATTTACTGATGAAAGCTCCGCGATCTATCCTTCAGCCGAAGGCGAATGGACGGGCTTTGTTCCGTTCAATGAACTTCCTTCTTCACTTAATCCGGCTGAAGGTTACATTGTCAACGCCAACAATAAACCGCAAAAAAATTATAAGCATTATATTTCCAATTTATATGAGCCTCACTACAGAGCTGAAAGGATCGAAGAGCTCATACGTTCAAATCCCATTGTCACCGAAGATGAACTTAAACTGATGCAGACCGATGTTTACAGCATACAGGCAAATGATTTTTGCAAATACCTTTTCGATGCTTTCGGTGATTCATCAAATCTGACAGAAGATATCAAAATTTATCTGGATCTTCTGAAGAATTGGGATTATGAATTTAAAGTTAACAGTGTCCCGGCAACTTTGTTTGCTCAATTTGAAATTGAGTTGTATAAAAATCTTTACAAAGAAATTCTTGGTGATGAGCTTTTTGAAAATTATATTTTCCTGAAGAATATTCCAGTAAGGAACACTGCAAGAATTTTAAAAGAAAATTCAACTGCTCTTTTTGAAAACAATTTTGCAAAAGAGCAGACCATAAGAAAAAGTTTTTATGACGCGGTTTCGGCTCTCATAGTAAAATACGGCAACGATATTAATCAATGGCAGTGGGGAAATGTACATACAGTAACAATGAAACATCCTCTGGGTGTGGTTCCGTCTCTGAGTCCGATGCTTAACATCGGTCCGTTTAAGATCTCGGGAAGCGGTACTACTGTAAATAATCTTGAGTACGGATTTTCCGGTGCGCTGAAGACCGGGGCGTTTGAAAGTTATCTTGGTCCTTCGATGAGAATGATCATTGATCTTTCAAACCCGAAGAGCTATTTGTCAATAATTCCCACCGGGCAATCGGGACAGCCTTTGCACCGCAACTACAATGACCAGGCACGGCTCTGGCTCAACGGTGATTATAAAAATGTATCTGTGGATTTTGAAGTTCTGAAAAAGGAAAATCTAAAGCTTCTCTCATTAGTGCCTGCCGAATAAAAATTGATCTCAGCTAAAAGTAAATATGAGCTTTACCGGCCGAAAAAATTTCTCGGACAGAATTTTCTTACCGATGAGAACCTCGCAAAAAAAATCGTGTCATCACTCAACGCAGGACCGGAAGATATAATTATTGAGATCGGACCCGGGCAAGGTGTCCTTACAAAACATCTCCTCGGACTTTCGCAAAATTTTTATGCTGTCGAGATCGATAAATTCATTTTTGAAAAACTGGGATCGCAATACGGGGATAAAATAAATCTGATCCATAAAGATTTTCTGAAGCTTGATCTGGAAAAAGATATTCATTCCGCGGGCAGAAAAATAAAGATCATCGGAAATATCCCTTACAACATTACAACGGAAATATTATTTAAACTTTTTGATATACCCGACCGGATCGAACTCGCGGTCCTTATGATGCAGAAGGAAGTTGCCGCTCGCCTGACGGCAAAGCCGGATACAAAGGACTACGGCATACTTGCGATCCAGACACAGCTAAACACATCACCGAAGATATTGTTCAATGTACCTCCGTCAGCATTTTTTCCAAAGCCGAAAGTTGTTTCAAGTGTTGTCCGTTTTGATTTTAACAAAAAGAATGAAGGGCTCGATGACAGAAAAATGTTTAAGGAGCTTGTGCGGGAAAGTTTTGGTCAGCGGAGAAAGACAATGAAAAATTCACTGACAAAATTTTTTGAACGCAACGATCTCTCACCCGGGAGCATTGATTTTAATTTTACAAGAAGACCTGAGAACGTCAGTATAAATGAATTCATAAAGCTGACGAATGACATACAGGTTTTCCTGACAAAAAATATCTGATCTTACCTTCGCTTCAGATCAAAAAAGCTTCGCAGTATCTCTCCGCATTTTTCATCAAGCACTCCTCCGAGCACATTACATTTATGATTCAGTGACTTGTTGGTTGTAATATTCAAAACACTTCCGCATGCTCCGCTTCTGATATCATAAGCGCCAAAGTAAAGATTTTCAATCTTCGCCAGAACGATCGCACCGGCACACATCACGCAGGGTTCAAGTGTCACATACATGCTGCAGCCTACAAGTTGTTTCGATTGCAGATACTCTGCTGCAGCGGTGATAGCGATTATTTCGGCGTGCGCGGTAGGATCTTTCAGTGTCTCAACCTGATTGTGAGCTTTTGCTATAATGGAATTCTGAAATACTATTATACAGCCGACAGGTATCTCTTCTTTATCAAACGCTTTCTCTGCTTCTTTGAAAGCATAGTTCATATAAATTTCGTGCGGAGTCATTGTCTTTTAAAGTCTTAAAGTTTTCATTTATTTTTCAACAGTCTTTTTCTCTTTTGCAAGATTAATTTTTTTCTGAAGATCACCAAATGTATAAAATCTATAACCGGCTTTTTTTAATGCGTATATTTTTTTATCGAGTTCACCGAACTCTGCCGGAGTTAAATTTATTTTGTAAAATAAAACTCGCTTATCATCTTTAGTCTTTGCTTTCATATCTTCAAGAAGCGATTCAACTTTATTTTCCTTGCCTTTCAATCCGGTAAAGATCGTATCCCTAAATACAAAAAAATTGTTTCTTGTAAATTCTTCAACCACCCTATCTTCAAAATCATTTGTGCTATTGTCTCCAGTCAGAATGATCCCGCTTGCTTTTGAAAAATTAATACCCGCTGCCTTGACCTTCGATCTCCATAAGTTTTCTTTCATATCTTCTTTAAAATCTGCTTCGATGTCTTTTTCACCGCCGAAACTAAAA
>JBDTLQ010000200.1:0-6464 GCA_039934715.1 Ignavibacteria bacterium
TTGCACCGCTTACAGGAAAAGCATCCGGGTCAAGAGCTGCACTCAAAGGATAAGCAGTAAATGTCGCAGTCTTCGATGCAACATGAGGTGTCGAAGCATTATCCTGAGCGACAACAAAATACTGAACCGTATCTAACCCGGCAACCGGCCCATTAAGCAAGGAAAAATTAATTGTAAAATCAAAAGGTGAAACCGCCCCGTTCGCTTCTGTATACTTCCAGCCTGCGGTGCTGCTTGTGTTGTCATTAAAAACATTTGCATCACTTTTTCTTCTATAATAAACTCTCGGCCGGATACCCGGTGCGCCCTGAACTCCATCAGCATCAGTGATCACAACATTCGAAAAACTTCTTGAGCCGGTAACTGTATCGTTTGTAAGATTTGAATATGTAATTGTCATTGCATTAACATCAACCGGTGGAAACTTTCCTGCATCAGCTCCTATGTCAACAGGTGATAATGTCGATCTTGTCTGTCCGTCAAAATCATCCGTCACCGATCCAACCGGGAAACCGGTTCCTTCGATGGGTGTCTGCTGGGTATTTCCAATATGAAGATTCACATTAAGCGATGTTCCGTTTGGATTGACAAATAAAGGGTTGGAAGAATTACTGTTAATGTCCTGATTTGTTGCTGATCTCCATGCCACAATGTTAGCTCTGTCAACAGCATTGAATAATCCTAACACTCCCCCTACTCCTGTTGCATAAAGAATATTATAATTGCAGGTAAGTCCAACTGGGTTAAAGGTTGTGCCCCCGACTTTTATTGAATAATGTTTTCCTGTCGAACCGGAATTTCCACGCGAGTTGTAAAAAATATTGTTTGTGTAATTTCTTGTTACATTAATTACTGAACTTTGAAATGCAAATGTAGAGGATGCTGCGGATGTCGCTCCTCCTCCAATGTAAATGCTGTTGTGATAAAAATTATTTGTACCTGCGTTTTCCCAAATTCCGTTAATAGCACAGCCCGTACTAATGTTTGTTCCGGAATCGCTTATGCCGAGCCTGATCATATTATTGCTGTAAGTTGCGGTTCCGCTGTTTGCAAGGATTCCTGACATAATACCGGTCGTACTGTTTAATCTGAGTGAGTGTATAAAATTTCTTGAAATTAAATTTGATCCTGAGGCTGCAACAAAATTAAAATAAATTCCTGCTGACAATGTTGCCAGAGTTGTGCTCGTATTTGTAAGAGAATAAATTTGATTTTGGGAAATGGTGTGACCGGTTGCATTAGAATTTATATAGATCCCTGATAACTGTGTACTGTAACTGCTTCCTGAAGTACCTCCTGCCGATGTCAGATTTCTGATTATATTGCCTGAAATATTTGAAATACCACCCGCGTTTTCGATGCCCTGAATTACCGTTGCTGTCGTTGCCGTATTTGAAATAATTGAATTAGGAATTGTACCTCCGATAATATTATTCTGGCATGACATTGTTCCGTTTGTTGCCGAGCGGATTCCAAAGAAGCTGCTGGTTCCGCTTCCACTTAAAGTGATACCACCCATCAGATTATTGCTTGCATTGAAGCTTCCTGTTGTCGCGAAATTTCCGATTCCATAAATTGATGACGTTGATACTGTACTTGTGTAAGAAATACTGCTTGCAGATGATTGACTTCCAATAGAATTCCCTGTAATGTTTCCTATATTAAAATTTCCTGCGAAACAACATATGGCAGTGAATGGTGTATTAGAAGTAGTGCCACCCATTGCCCCGGAGACAGATATTCCTGCGATCGTATTTCCCTGAACACTTGTTGCTGTGGAAGTAGAGGTAAGTAAAGCTATCGGAAAGAATCTGTTACTGATTCCTCCGGTGTAAGTATAGACACCGGTTCCGACAGGAGAAGCGTACCCGATTGTGTTTCCTGTTATTGTAAAATTAGAACCACCGGTACTTGCAATGTTGATCGCAGAATGTGTGGTTGAATTGTTTATTGATACCGGAGATGTCTGATAGAATCTATTGTCCGCAATCGTAAAATCTGTGGATCCGGAACTTGCAAACACTCCCATGCTCTCAGCAGTATTATGAAAAAAATTATAAATGTTACAATTTCTGATGGTGTCACCGCTGTTGTATCTTGTAAACGTCGCAGTTGAACCAGTGGAATAAACTCCTCTTGATGGAAGCGTGGCAACTGCATTTCCGATATCACAATTTGAAATAAGATTGTTATCATTTCCTGTTACCGGCCCGTTAGAACCGAAGTAGATCGTTCCTCCCTCGTTTGGTGTGAATGTTGTAGATGAACCCAGTACAATACAATTCGTAATTTTATTAAAGGTCGCATCATTATTCAAACGTATCGTGCTTGTACCCGAAGTTTGTGCAGTAGATGTATTCGTAATCATCAGTGAGTTACCGCCTGTCTTCAAACCGTCAATAATGACATTATCAGCACCGTTCAGGTCAATAAGAGGCAGACCGTTATTTACCAGAGCTGAAATAGTTTTTGGTGTCCCGCCTGATGGAGATATTAATAAAGAAGTCCATGCACCGCTGTTTAAGACTGCACCTGTTGACGGTTCAGTAGTATTAACAAGGATCTGAATGTTTATAGATGAACCTGTCTGTGCTCCGCTGTTGATCGCATTAAATGCTGATGACAATGTTCCGTAATTTCCGTTTCCTGTTAATGCGCCTGAAACAGATACGGAATATATAGTATAAGAATTTATTGTTCCTGTAACCGGAAACGCAGGAGATGTAAGATTAACATTCGGAGGAGTTGAAGCTAATGCACCCGAATTAATTGTAACATTTGGTGTGGCTGCATTATCCTGTGCTATGACAAAATATTGAATGACTGTTCCTGACGTTACGCTTCCTCCGCTCAGCTTTGAATACAGTATAGTGAAATCAAATGGTGAACTGCTTCCGTTTGCTTCAACATATTTCCATCCTGCAGCAGCAGAAGTATTACCGATAAAATTATTTGAGTCACTCGATCTTTTATAATAAAGCCTTGGCTTTAATCCCGGTGTAACATTGATGGTGTTACTGTCAGTAATAATAACATTTGAAAAAATTCTGCTTACTGTTCCGGACAGTGTGTCATTTAAGTTTGTATAAGTAATGACTGGTGGTGTGTTATCAGCTGCTGATCCTTCAAATTCATCTCCTCCGATATCCGGGGCAGTTCCTGCACCTGTATAGCCGGGATTTCCTTGCCTCACATTACCGTCAAAGTCATCGGTAATGTCTGCAATGTTTACAGCACCGCTTTCAATAAGAGATGCTATCGAATTATTAATGTGCAGGAAGTCCGGACTTGAACCGGTAGTACTAAGAAATGCCGGGAGTTCTGAAAGTGAGAACTCATCTTTTCCACCGCCAATATAAGTTTTGTATCCGCTTAGAGTCTGCTGTCCGTTTAAGGTAGTTGTACTTAAACCCTCACCATACAAAACTTTATTTACAGCAGGGGTACCGGCATAAAGCAAATTATTATTCGAAGCAGAATTATAGCTCGCTCCGGGAACACTTACATATCTGAATGCTGCTGCGTATCCACCAGAGGAACCCGGAGTAGATGTATTGACAAAAATATTATTTCTTGAAGTAACATTTGCGGAAACATTCGCAACACATAACGCGCTGCTGCCGAATGTCGTCGCGCTTGAGGTCGCATTAATATAAACTGTATTGTAATAAATATTACTCGTTCCGCCGGTTACCCGAATGCCGGTGATTGCTTCTGAAGAGTTTGCCGAAGGTGTTCTCAGATCTCCGATAAGATTATTATGGATCAGGACATTACTTACAACCGGAACATTTATCCCGGTTAAGACAGAGGTAAAGTGGCTTCCCGAAAGGTTCCCGATCTTGTTTTTGTAAATGTTAATATTAGCTCCTGCGAACGGTGAAGTTGATACAATTCCCGTAACACCATTAAGCGAAGAGCTTAATGTGTTGAGGGTATTATTGTAAACTATGATATTATAAGTTGAAGAGTCAGCGATAATCATCCCATTGACGGCTCCGGCACCTGAAATGTTAGTGATCGTATTTGAGTAGAGAAAATTATTGTCTGCCGAATATCCTGTGATAACATTTAGTGGAGATGAGTTAGCATTTGTGAAATTGCTGATTGTATTGTCAAAGATCTTCTGTGTATCACAATTTGCCGCACTATAAATTCCCGCACATGGATCACCCGCCTGCATTCTGACCGAGATATTGCTGAAATTATTACTGTCTATGCTTACTGCCTGACAATGAATCGAAAAATATTTGAGCCGGAGAGCATAGAACCACCATGCATTACTTACGGTATTATTGGTGAACTGAGTTATAATTGAATTTTTTCTGACAATAATAAAATTATCACTTGCCGGCGATACACTAAACAGTTCCACCGGACCGGAAGTAGATATTGAAACATTTGTAAGTGTATTTCCTGTAACCGTTTTGGAATTTGAGAGACCATTTACAGAAATGAATGCGAATGCTCCGGATCCTGTCTGCGAGATCCCCGTCATATTATTCCCGTTAACATTAAAATCTATACCCGACCCGCTTCCGTAAAGCGTAATTCCGTTCACTCCTACATTTTGAATATAGTAATTGCACGTGATACTGTTGATATTATTATTGTTTACATTTACTGGTCCGCCTGACATACCTGAACATTGTATTGCATTCGCGGGACCACTAAAAAACCTTGCAGAAAGTGAGATAGCGTTGCCGGTGATGTTCATTCCGTTAGTGGCAGAAGTACTATAAATTCCAAAAACATTCCCGCCATTAGGTGAAGAGTTATAGTTGGCAGTAACTGAATTATTATTAATGTTGACCATTGCTCCGGCACCTGCTGCATTTTCAATTCCATAAAGTATTTTGTTTTCTCCTGAAAATGCCTGAACAAAAATAATATTATTATTCACAGTTGTGTTCGCGCCCGGAGCTGTGTAAGTTGTGATTCCTCTGAGCGAAGCGGTATGCTGTACACCCCCGCCGGCAAGATTATTTACATTGTTATAAGAGATATTTACTTCGTGCTGGTAATAGGTAAGAATTCCTATTGCAGTACTTGTTCCTCCGCCTCCGAAATTTCTGACAACATTTCCTGTAGCAGCGGAGCTTCCGCCGATATCATTATTTATGTCAACGTTCGCATATGGCGAAGGAGCATTAGAGCCGATCATTATAATTCCGTAGTTGCAATTTTCAATGGTGTTGCTGTAAAATTTATTATAGGAATGTGCTCCGGCAGGAGAAGTAATAGTCAGATTATTTGCCGCGTCATCATATGGTGCATTGATAGCCATGATTCCGCGTGAGCCTTCAAACGACGGATACGGTCCGGGGTCAACGTTAATTCTGTTAAGTGTTACAGTACAATTTTTTATGGTCACATTCTGACAGCCATTACTCACACTTTGTTTATATAAAGCATATCCATATTCCATTGTTTCCGGATTAGTAGTATTCGGATCATAGAGGTCGATACCGTCAATCGTTACATAATCAGAACCTATAAATCTCCAGAGTCCGTCTTGCTCAGGTGAACTTGGACTTCTCACTCCTCCTGAGTAAGCGGTGATTATTGGATTCGCTCCCGCTCCGCTTTTCTGAAAAATGATTGGATCGGATGCGGTGCCTGTTGCGCTTAGAGAAATTACATCCGATATAGTTTCAGTATGACCAGCAGCAACATTAAACGTCACACCACCTGAAGGTACACCTGAAGTATTAAGATCTGAAACCGCCGCTTCAATAGTTGAATAATCACCGGGGATATTTTTTATCACCTGGGCATTTGCAGATGTGATGACAAGAGAAACAAACATCAAAAGAAAAATGGAGAAGAGGTTTTTCATGATTAATTATATTTGAGTTATAAAAAATTGACACTTTCTGTCATTCCCGCGCATGCGGGAATCCCTTAAAGAATAATAAAAATTTACCACCAAGACACAAAGACACAAAGGTTTTTTTCTTTTCTTTGTGTCCTAGAGTCTTGGTGGTAAAAAAAAATTGCAATAGAAACGAACGTGAGCCCGGACGATCACATCATCCGGAGATCCACGTTCGTTCACTACGGGGTGGTGCTTTTCAGAAATGTTTGTTAATCTGACAAAAGAATTTGTTTCAAACACTTATCACCCCCGTAATTAGTTTTTTGAATGTTCATAAAAAAATTTAGACTAAATTAAGGTGAAGCTGCCGGGAATGCAAAGAGATTTTTGGAGAAGATTCACAGTCGAAATTTGGATGCGGTGTGTTTTATTGATTTTTTGCAATATAATGGGCGTTTATTATTAAAATGAGTTACGAAGTTTTGGTAGATTAAAATAAGATTTGATTAGTTAGTGAAGTTCATTCAAGTAAAGCTCTGTACACGACAAAACTTTATAGCACGCCCGCTTCGCCAAGCGCAGCGAGGCGAGCTGATGACACTGATAAAGCGGATTATCGCTGATTTTTTTAGCTTTGTATTTTCTA
>JBDTLQ010000201.1:0-6461 GCA_039934715.1 Ignavibacteria bacterium
AGAGTAGCGGTCTCCAAAACCGTTGGTTGGGGGTTCGAGTCCCTCCTCCCGTGCACTTGAATTAGAAATTTAATATAAATCATGAAAGATAAGATAATAAATTTTTTTGAAGATATTTACAAAGAGATGAAAAAGGTCTCATGGCCAAAGAAGTCTGAGCTTATCGAATCAACAAAAGTTGTAGTGATAACGATGATCGTTTCGGCAATTTTTGTTTATATAATTGATAAGGGAATAAGTGAATTGTTAAAAGCAATATTTTAACTATAGTAAATGACAGAAGAAAAAGAGGAAAAAGAAATGGAATCAACCGAAGAAATTGCAGAACAGGAATTAGAGACTGCGGAGGAAGATGCCGGCAACTTTAAATGGTATGCCGTAAGAATTATTTCAGGACATGAGAATAAGGTGAAAGCATATCTTGATAACGAGATCAGAAATGAAAAACTTGAGGACAAGATAAGAAATGTACTGATCCCGCTGGAAAAGATATTCGAAGTAAAAGGCGGAAAGAAGAAAATAAAGCTGAAGAATTTCCTTCCTGGCTATATTCTCATTGAAGCCGAACTCGATGACAAGCTAAGGGATTTTGTATCGAAGACCCCATCGATCATCAACATGGTTGGGTCTAAAAGCATTAAAGGAAAAAGGCTGGAGCCGATCGCGCTGAAACCAAATGAAGTGAAGAGGATCAAATCGATACTTAATGAAGAGGGTGACGAGAAGAAGATGGACATTCAACTTAATATCGGAGATCCCGTAAAAGTAACAAGCGGACCTTTCAACAATTTCAGCGGTAATATTCTTGAGATCAACCTTGAGAAGCTGAAGGTAAAAGTAATGGTAAGCATCTTCGGAAGAAAGACACCAATTGAACTTGAAATCACACAGATAGAAAGAGAAAAATAAAAATTTAATTAATACTTATTATATATGGCAAAGAAAATAACTGGCTTTGTAAAATTACAGATCCCCGCCGGATCAGCTACCATGGCTCCGCCGGTCGGACCTGCCCTCGGTCAGCGAGGCGTAAACGGAATGGAATTTTGCAAACAATTCAACGCAAGGACCCAGGATAAAAAAGGTCTTATCATTCCTGTAGTGATCACGGTTTTTTCAGATAAATCATTTACCTTTATAACCAAGACCCCTCCTGCAGCAGTATTACTGATAAAGGCAGCGGGAATTGAAAAAGGATCGGGTGTTCCAAATAAAAATAAAGTCGGGAAGGTTTCAAAAAAGCAATTGAAGGAAATTGCGGAGACCAAGTTGCCTGACCTTAACGTACATGATGTGGATGCAGCGATGAGACTTGTTGCAGGAACTGCACGAAGCATGGGCATAACAGTAGAAAATTAATTTTTAAAATTATTTAATTTTATTTATGAAATTAACAAAGAAACAAAAAGAGGTCAGTAAGAAAGTTGACACCACAAAAGAGTACGAGATCAAAGAAGCGGTTTCAAAATTAAAGCAAAGTGCTTCGGCAAAGTTTGATGAGTCCGTTGACATCGCGATGAAACTTGGAGTTGATCCAAAGCATGCTGATCAGGTTGTAAGAGGAACGGTATCTCTTCCGCACGGAACAGGAAAAAGTGTGAGAGTGCTGGTGATCGCGAAACCGGATAAACATGACGAGGCAAGAGAAGCCGGAGCTGATCATGTCGGATTTGAAGATTATATAAAGAAGATCCAGGAAGGCTGGACAGACATTGATGTGATAATTGCATCGCCCGATACAATGAGCGAGCTCGGTAAGATCGGAAAGGTATTGGGACCAAGAGGTCTCATGCCAAATCCAAAGAGCGGGACCGTAACACCTAATGTAGGACAGGCAGTAAAAGAGGTGAAAGCCGGTAAGATCGATTTCAGGGTTGACAAAAGCGGAATAGTCCATTCTATAGTAGGTAAGATCTCTTTTGAGGATACAAAGCTCAATGATAACATACTTGCATTTGTGAACATGATAGTAAAATTGAAACCTTCGGCTGCAAAAGGAACCTATGTTAAGAGTATAACCATATCAACTACAATGGGACCCGGAATTAAGCTTGACAAAGGAATAACAGTAACAAAAGTCGCGGCTTAAACTAAAAAGAATTTACGCACTCAATATTATATATTGCTTATCAGCTTCAGGTAAGCACATTTATTTTGTAATATTTCTAAATTTAATTGACTTAAATGAACAAAGAAAAAAAGGCAGAGTCAGTTGCAGAGATCAAGGATCTGATTGAATCTTCAGAGGCAATGTACTTTACTGATTTTGCGGGATTAACGGTAGAAGAAGTGAACGAGCTGAGAAAAGAATTTTACAAGTCCGAGCTGAAATACAAGGTAGTCAAGAACACACTGACTGTCAGGGCATTAGCGGAGACCGGTAAATATTCTGAACACAAAGAGAAACTCGGAGAAATGCTTCACGGGCAAACCGGTATTATTTTTGCTTACAAGAACCCGGTGGCGCCTGCGAAGATCATAAAGAAATTTTTTGACAAAATTGACAGGCCTAAGCTAAAAATAGCTATTGTTGAAAATGAGATGTATGATTCGAAAAAGCTGAACAACTTAGCATCTTTGCCGACAAAAGAAGAGATCAGTTCGGGAATTCTCGGTTCATTGGATTCACCGGCTTCCGGTATCGTAGGCTCCATCAATGCAGCGATGAGAGACCTGTTTAGTGTAATCGAAGAAGTGGCAAAAAAGAAAGCCGCTTAATTTTAAAGAAACTTTTTAATAATAAAATAAATTACAGGATAAAAGAAAATGTCAGTACAAGAATTAGCAGATCAAATCGGTGAGTTAACATTAACTCAAGCATCAGAACTCAAAAAAATATTAGAAGATAAATTCGGAGTAACAGCCGCAGCACCAATGATGATGGCAGGCGGTGCTCCAACCGGCGCAGCAGCAGCCCCCGTCGAAGAACAAACCGAATTCACAGTGATTTTAGCGGATGCAGGTTCACAAAAAATCAACGTAATCAAAGCAGTAAAGAATGCAACAGGTCTTGGATTGACCGAAGCTAAGTCATTAGTGGAAAGCGCTCCGAAACCAGTCAAAGAAAACATTTCGAAAGCAGACGCCGACAAACTGAAGGCTGATCTTGAAGCTGCAGGTGCCAAGGTCGAAGTGAAATAATTCTTTCAAAAACAAATCAAAATACATCGTTACAATTAAAATATTTTTTTAAATATTAAATAGTCCCGACAAAATTATTTCGTCGGGATTATTTATTAAACATTCCTGAGGTAAAAATTGGAAACCAAAGAAGTAGATCTTAAATTAAAGCCCCTAAGCAGCAAGAATAAAAGGCTTACCTTTGCCAAGACTTCGATCATGCATGATCCGCCGGACCTGTTGAACGTTCAGATTCAATCCTATAGAGATTTTTTGCAGGAGGATATTCCTGCCAGTAAAAGGAAAGCTCAGGGACTTCAAAAGGTATTTGAAGACAATTTTCCCATAACCGATTCCAGAGAAACGGCTATTCTGGAATTCGTCGATTACTATCTTGAAAAACCTCACTACTCGGTAATCGAATGCCAGGAGCAGGGACTGACCTACGCTGTGCAGGTAAAGGCAAGACTCAGATTATCAACCAAGCCAAACGCGGCAGCAAAAGAATATAACTATACAATAGAGAACGATGTGTATTTAGGAAACCTTCCATACATGACACCAAGAGGGAGTTTTATTATAAACGGCGCGGAGAGGGCTATAGTCAGCCAGCTTCACAGGTCGCCGGGAGTTGTATTCAGTGAATCAATTCACGCTAACGGCACGAAGCTTTATTCTGCAAGAGTGATCCCGTTCAGAGGATCATGGGTAGAGTTCACAACCGATATAAATAATTTACTCTACGCTTACATTGACAGAAAAAAGAAATTTTATTTTTCCACCTTATTAAAAGCGTTAGGACTCAATGAACACGTACAGATGCTTGAATTATTTAAGCTTGTTGACCCTGTTAAAATTACCGATAAGAATTATCTTGATTATGTAGGCAGAATAGTAGTTGAAAAAGTCATCAATAAGGAAACAGGAGATGATCTCGAGATCGAAGAAAATACAGTATTGACTGACGAGCAGCTGGCAAAGATCGCGTCGGCAAAAATTAAAGAATTAAAGTTATTAAAAAATAATCCGACAGACGGTGAAGAAATTATTTATAACACTATAGTCAGTGAAGATGATGAGAGCAGTCTGCTTCTTGAAAAGACACCCATTGAACAGACACCAAAGGATAAGAAGGCTGCAGCGGCATTAGCTGAATCTGAAGCCGAGAATGCCAGAAGCTATATTGAAAAATTATTTTTCAATACAAAGAAGTATGACCTTGGTAGCGTAGGAAGATACAAGATAAATTATAAACTCGGAACAAAGATAGATCCACATATAACAATTCTGACACAGGAAGATATAGTTTATATCATTAACTATATGCGTGATCTTGTTGACGGGAAAAAGGATGTTGATGATATCGATCACCTTGGAAACAGAAGGGTCAGAACGGTCAACGAGCAATTGTCGGCACAGTTCTCACTCGGTCTGTCAAGAATGTCGAGAACAATAAGAGATAAGATGAGCATACACGATGAGGAAAACCTTGTTCCGTCCAGACTTATCAGTGCGCGTCCTATAACAAGCGCTCTGTCATCGTTCTTCGGAACGAGCCAGCTGTCACAGTTTATGGATCAGACAAATCCTCTCGCGGAGATGACACACAAAAGAAGGATCAGTGCATTAGGGCCGGGCGGATTGTCAAGAGAAAGAGCAGGGTTTGAAGTAAGAGACGTTCACTATACACATTACGGAAGGCTTTGCCCGATCGAAACTCCGGAAGGACCAAACATCGGATTGATATCTTCATTGTGTATTCATTCAAGGATCAATGATCTTGGCTTTATTGAAACACCATACAGAAAAGTTGAGAACGGAAGAGTGACAGAAAAGATTGAATATCTTTCCGCGGAGAAAGAAAATTTTTATAAGATCGCACAGGCAAATGAGCCGCTTGACGGCAAGGGAAAATTCCTGAATGAAAGAATAAAAGGAAGATTCAAAGGAGATTTTCCGCTGTTCAAGATAGATGAGATCGATTATATGGATGTCGCTACCAATCAGATCGTAAGCGCGGCTGCGGCATTGATACCATTCTTAGAGCATGATGACGCTAACAGAGCACTTATGGGAAGTAATATGCAGAGACAGGCAGTACCTTTGTTAAGACCGGAGTCACCGGTAGTTGGAACGGGATTTGAAGAGATCGTTGCGAGAGATTCAAGAACAATGCTTGCTGCTGAAGCTGACGGTGTTGTTGAATATGTATCAGGTGACAAGATCATTTTAAGATATAATGTCAAAGAAGATTCCGATGAAAGTCTGCTGAGTTTTGTTGACAGGAAAGTTGTTGAATATCAGCTGGTAAAATTCTTAAGGACAAATCAGGATACATCGATCAATCAGAGGCCTATAGTAACCGAAGGTCAGAAAGTAAAGAAAGGTGATATACTTGCCGACGGTTCATCGACACAAAACGGTGAACTGGCTTTAGGAAGGAATGTGCTAGTCGCATTCATGCCGTGGAGAGGGTACAACTTTGAAGACGCTATTATTATCAGTGAAAAGCTTGTATCAGATGATATCTATACATCAATACATATAGAAGAATTCAGTCTTGAAGTCCGTGATACAAAAAGAGGTGAAGAAGAATTAACAAAGGAAATTCCAAACGTCAGTGAAGAAGCTACAAAGGAACTTGACGAAAACGGAATTGTCAGGATCGGTGCTGAAGTAAAAGAGAACGATATACTTATCGGAAAAGTAACACCAAAAGGTGAGACCGAACCGACACCGGAGGAGAAATTATTACGGGCGATATTCGGAGACAAAGCGGGCGATGTAAAAGACGCCTCACTCAAAGCGCCTCCCGGATTGAAGGGTATTATTATAAACAAAAAATTATTCTCAAGAAAGACACGCGATACCGAGAGCAAGAGAGATGAGAAGAGAAGGATCGATAAATATGAAGCGGAGAGAAAGAAAGAGATAAAAGATCTCAATCTTAAGATCGCAGAGAAATTCGATATTCTTCTTGAAGGAAAGGATTCGAAAGGATTAAGAGACAAAAAGGGAAACATTATTTTAAAGACCAACTCGGCTTTTAAGAAAGAATACTTTTTAAACCTTATAGAGAACCAGGGATATTCTTTAGCTGACTTTGACTATGAGAATGACTGGTCAAATAACACCAGGGCAAATTCACTGATCCCGGATATCTACAGGAACTACACATTCAAGCAAAATGAAATAGAGGAAAGATATAAGAGATTAAAAGATAAAGTGAAGCTTGGAGACGAATTGCCGACAGGCGTTGTGAAGCTTGCAAAGGTTTATGTCGCGAAGAAAAGAAAATTATCAGTTGGAGACAAGATGGCGGGACGTCACGGTAATAAGGG
>JBDTLQ010000202.1:0-6396 GCA_039934715.1 Ignavibacteria bacterium
GCTGTCCGGAAACGCGGTATCTTCGGGCGAAGAAATTATTTCGATCTTCATATTTTCCTTCAGCTGCTTTTCAAAATCCGAGATTGCTTTATAATTTTTTTCAAACTCACTCCTTGCATAGCACGGATATGTAAAGTAAACCCGGCCTCCGTGTTCGTTTACATATTTCAGAAAGTCATTAAGCTTATCAATGCAGTCGCTGTAATCTTCGGTTTGAATTTTTATCCCGCCTGTAAGATTTTCAAAAGGTTTTTTAGTGAGATGACTTACGAGATCGCCATTTGAATTAAAACCGCTTCTGGAATACACCGCGGTATCATATGAATTGAGTTCGGTCGGAATGTAAACCTTTGCTTCTTTGAAACGGATAACCTTCTCAAATATAAAATTGAAAAATTTTTGCCTCATTATCTGAGCTTCGTTCACATGATATTTTAGTTTTTGTGAATAATACTCAGCGTTATAATCTATATATTCTTTACCTTTAGGATAGAGCGCGGTTGCGTAGGAAACATCCTTGTAGTAGATCTTATCAAGATAATATTCGATCGCGAGGACAACAATATCTCCTTTTTTTATATTCTGTTTAACGTTATTCAGAATAAATCCCAAACCGAAATCGCCGTGAAGACCCATGTTCACAACCGGCATGTCAAATTCTTTTTCGATCATTTTCGAATCAAGTCCGAATGCCAGATTCGACGCGCCTACAAATATTATCCTCGGCGGATTTGTCTTTTCAAGTAAATTGTTTTTATCAATAAGAGCGGCAAAATAATTATTCGGATCGTATGTTGTCTTCTGTCTTCCCGCTAATATAACAATGGTCCCTGTTACAAGAAGGCACAATACCGAAATTTTTAATAATACCTTTAACAAAATATAAATTTAAAATTGAAAATAGATAAACTGTTGGGCGATATCAAACTGCCCGAACAACAGGATCATGATAAGTAAAATATAATAAGCTATCCATCTTACTACAGCCGGCTTTGCATTCAGTTTGTCGATCACACTTCCCTTTCTCTGTATCAGCTGAACGGATTTTAACGCGATGATCAGAATCATTGCTATTGCAAAATCAAAAAGTGTTTTATCAAGAAATAAAATATGCGAACGCTCTCCTGACAACACATTACTGATGTTTCCGATTCCGGAAAACATATTTTTTACAATATATACAGCCGTCTCAAAATCTGCCGCTCTGAAAAATATCCAGGCGAAACATACCAGGCTGAAAGTAATAATGATCTGAACTGATTTATAGAACCATGGAAATTTATTCATTCCTGCAAGTCCGGCAATTTTTATCCGGTACTTTTTTGTAACGATCCCGAAGATAAGATAAAATCCGTGAAGCGCTCCCCATATGACAAAGGTCCAGTTAGCGCCATGCCACAAGCCGCTGATGATGAATGTAATAAAAAGATTAAGATACCATCTCGGTATAGTGACACGATTGCCTCCAAGCGGAATGTAAAGATAATCTCTGAACCATGTAGAAAGGGAAATGTGCCATCTCTGCCAGAACTCATGTATGGATTTTGAAAAATACGGACGATTAAAATTCTGCATGAGTTTAAATCCCATGACATTCGCTGCACCAATCGCGATATCAGTGTACCCTGAGAAATCGCAATATATCTGAAATGCAAAGAACACCGTGGCGATTATCAGGCTTATCCCTTCATATCCGGATGGGTTGTCATAGACCTGATTTACAAAGACAGCAAGCCTGTCTGCAATGACAACTTTTTTGAACATCCCCCAGGCCATCAGTTTAAGTCCGTCAGTTATTCTCTTATAATCAAAGTTATGCTTTTCATAAAACTGGTGAAGGAGATTCTGCGGACGCTCTATAGGACCGGCGACAAGCTGCGGATAGAACATAACATACAAAAAGTATATTCCGAAATTGCGTTCGGCTTTTTGTCTGCCTTTATAAACTTCAATGACGTAGCTCAGACTCTGGAATGTATGGAATGACAGACCTATTGGAAGGATCAGCCCGATGTCTTCGATAGGATAATCTGTATAAAATGTTTTTGTTAATGCGGCAAATGAGTGATTGACGAAATTGAAATATTTAAAGACAAAAAGCACACCAATCAATGATATTATGCTCATGATCAGAAACTTCCGTCTTTTTTTCCCTTCTGATCTTTCAATATAAATTCCTGCAATATAATCTATTACGATCGTGACAAGCAGGATCAGAATATAAACAGGAATAAATGACATGTAAAAATAACAGCTCGCTGTAAGCAGCAGAAGCCAGCGGAACTTATGAGGAGTAATAAAATACAGAAAGGTTACAACCGGAAAGAATATTAGAAATTGTATCGAATTAAATAGCATACTCTGTTTACAAATTACGAATTATGTTTTTGCAAATACAAACAGTCTCAAATGAAAATTATTTTTCATTACTTATTTCAAGAGCGATCTCCGAAGCTTTGTCAAGATCGAATGACATGACTTCATTACTGAGTTCCTCAATCACTCCCACGCGAATTTTACCTTTTAATTCCTCCATGATGGCATTGTTTTCATCAAGACGTGATTTCGAAAATTTGAAATTTATATATTCATTAAATCTTTCTGTTAATAAAAAAAGTTTTGCGGCTCTTTCATATTTTTTTTCGTGGAAATAATATTTAGCAAGGCCGTAGATACTGAGATTCAGTTTTAGCTTTTCAGAATGCTTGTCAAAGCTCTTCAGAGATTCAACAAAGATCTGTTTCGCTTTCTCATTTTCGTTCTGCATAAGTAAGATCTCACCAAGTTTTATTTGAGAGCGATAGTACGCGCCCATGTGCCCATATTCTTTGGCTCTTATCATTGCTCTTTCATAAAATGCAGCAGACTCGGTGTATTTCTTAAGAGCAAAATTCAGATTTCCCATATTGTATAGAGTTGTAGCAACGGAATACTCATCATTATATTCTTCAACTATTATAAGTCCTTCTTCAAAACAGCTCCGTGCCTTTTCAAGATCTCCGTTTTGATAATAAACTCCTCCTTTGCTGATAAGCATTTTACCAAGAAGATCCCTTTTATTATTAAATTTTCTTTGTATTTCAATCGCTTCTTCAAGCAGTTTAAGTGATACCTCCGCATTGCCTGCTCCCGAATAATAGGCTGCTAAATTTCCTTTGATATGAGACTCAAGCAGCTTTTCATTCCCGTCTTTAATTAATTCAAGACCTTCCTCGCAACATTTTCTCGCATTCTCAGTATCACCTTTCACAAACAATATTATCCCGTACACGCTGAGAGCCTCCGAGATCTTGATAGTATTTTCTGTCTTCCTGAAATATTCAAGACCTTTCTTCATATAATTTTCGGCATTTTCAATTTCATCAGTGCCGCTTGCAACGTAAGCAGCGTTGACCAGCGCTGTGGCTCTGAGTAAACTGTCTGTATTAATATCAAGATCCAGAAATTTTTTTAATGCATCAAGTGACTCGGTAAAATTTCCTTTGGTCTCCCAGTATTCCGCAACTTTTATAACAAATGATGCCGCACGCTCCATGACATTTTCCAATGACCAGCTGATAGCTGATCTCAGATTATCATGATCACCCTCCATCTCCCTTTCCCATTTCTTATCCTGGTCGGAATTAAGATCCGCGTCATTGTCAGCCAGTTTACGAAAGTATTCAAAATGCTTTTCAGAAATTTCATACCTGGATGTTAATTTTTCATAACTGTACTGACGGATCGTTTCAAGCATGTCATATCTTGTTACACCATTCTTTTCTTTTATTACGACAATAGATTTATCGATCAGATTGGAGATCAGATCGAGAACTTCATATTCCTCTATATCAGCATTTGAGCATACCTCACACGCGGCTTCCATACTCCATCCTCCTGAAAAAACTGAAATGCACACAAAAATTTTTTTTTCCTTTTCAGAAAGAAGATCATAGCTCCAGTCGATCAATGCTTTTAAAGTCTGCTGTCTCGGCAGTGAAGTTCTGCTGCCGCCGGTAAGCAATTTAAACCTGTTGCTCAGATTATTCAGGATCTTTTCAATGCTCAGAACGTTTACCCTTGCCGCCGCAAGTTCGATCGCCAAAGGTATTCCGTCAAGATGGCGGCAAAGACTTGCAACCGAGGAAGCATTATCATCATTTATCTCAAAGTTTTTTTTAACCGCAGTAGCTCTTTCGACAAACAATCTGATTGCTTCAAACTGCATGACCGAATCCGCACTCATAACATTTTTCATTTCAGGCATTGAAAGGGTAGATACATGATAAGTGTTCTCACCCGGGATCCTGAGCACCTCTCTGCTTGTTGCAACTATTTTTAATAACTGACATTTATTTAATAATGACTGAAAGATCTCTGCGCATTCACCAAGAAGATGCTCGCAGTTATCAAATATCAGCAGGATCTCTTTCTCTTTCAAAAAAGTAAATATTATCTCCGCTAATTTTCTTGAACCATCTTCTCTGATGTTTAATACTGATGCAATGGTATTATATATCAGAGAAGGATCTTTTATTGAAGCAAGTTCAATTATCCAAACTCCGTTTTTAAACTCGTCTATCACATCTGTCCCAAGCTGGCATGATAATCTTGTTTTGCCGGTTCCTCCCGGACCGATCAATGTGACAAACCTTAACGAATGGAGCATGCTTTTTATTTCGGATAATTCCTTTTCCCTTCCGATGAAACTTGTCAGCTGCACAGGAATATTATTCGGTCTGATATCAAGTGTTCTCAGCTGCGGAAAATCGGAAGGAAGATCAGGTGAAATTACCTGATATATCCTGACAGTGTGATTAAGGTCTTTAAGCTTTCTCTCACCAAGATCCCGGAATGTTATTCCTCCGGGAAACAAAGTCTCTGAATTATCTATTGAAGAAAATGATATTAAAATCTGACCTCCGTTGGAAGAAGACATTATCCTGTTAACAGTTGCAAGGGTTACATATCCGACATAATCGCTTCCGTTCCATTCTGCCATTCCCCTGTATATCCCCATTCTGATCTTTATCATATCTTCTCCCCATTTTTCCGAATTAAGTTTTATCTGTGCATCAACCGCTGCTTTGACAGCATCATTTGTATTTTCAAAAACGCTGCAATATGCGTCTCCGATTGTCTTAAAAATAAAACCGTTGTTTGTTTCAATCGAATGACGGAGTATATCGTTATGACGTACCAATACTTCGGGCATTTTATCCGCGAACCGCTGCGCGAATTTAGTACTGCCTGCTATTTCAGTAAATAGAAACGTAACCAGCCCTGTTGGCTTTTCTGACATACTTTTAAATAATTACAAATTTCAAATTTCAAATTTCATATTACAAATTATTACTTCGCATAACACTCCACACTCCACACTCTAATCTAATCTAAAATATCCTTTACACTCAGCTTCATATATTCGACTGCCTCCTCAGTTTTCATTGCCTCTCCTACCGCCCATATCCTTTTATAATCAGTATCACTTAGATTAGCTACTAGAATTTCTTTCGTGGTATCAGCTTTCTGGAATTCTCCTTCAACAATATTTTTTTTAGAAGCTTTCAGCAATGATAAATATTTGGATGTCAGAACACAGCCTTCTTCGTACTTCTTTAACTTTATTAATATATCCGCAATGCCCTCGAAACATTTAGCCGTTGTATACTTGTCGCCCAATTCAATGGAGATCTGCATTGACTCTCTGAACAAATTTACCGCGGTTGCAAAATTTCCCCTGTCATATTCCACACTACCCAGTGTGCTCAGCGGAGTAACATAGATCCTCCTGTCACCGAGCTCTCTGATTATTTCAATACATTCTTCAAGTCTGAGCTTCGCTTTGTCATAATCTTTTTGCATATAAGCGACCGATCCTAAATTACTCAGGGCGATCCCAATTCCCTGTCTGTCTCCAGATTCATACCGTAACTGAAGGCTTTCATTTAGCGCAGCAGTTGCCTTATCATAATTGGACAATAAATATTCAAGCGCTCCGATGTTTCCGATAAGTTTTGCAAGCTGTACTGTATCATTTAGCTCACGGTAAATTACAAGGCTTTCTTCAAATTTTTTTCTTGCATCCTCGTGTTTTCCCTGCTGCATCAGACATATTCCGATGTTCTGAAGATTACGCGCGAGGTATGATCTGTTATTAATTTCAACCGATATAGTCAGGCTTTCATCCGAATATGAAATTAATTTATCATAATCGCCTTCAAAGAGTGCGATCGTTCCAAGAGACGATAATGCAATCGCTTCCCCGTCACGGTATTTTATATCCCTGAATATTTCAAGACTTTGATTCAGAAGTATTTTCGCTTCATCATACTTCCCCTGCTGGATCAGAAAAAATCCTTTCCAGAATATAGCTTTTGCTTTCCATAATATTTCAACTGATTCTGTGCTCTCAAG
>JBDTLQ010000203.1:0-6394 GCA_039934715.1 Ignavibacteria bacterium
ATGAGAACTGAATGTGCTGAGATCATTTTCCAGTGACTGTTCATCTCCTATGCTAATAAAGATCTTTTTGAACAGCTTAAATTCACTCTCCGGCTTTGCCGGGATCAGAATTCCGGATTGAAGCATAAGCTGAGTGAGGCCGACAGTTTTAAGAACTACAGTTTTACCTCCGGCATTCGGTCCCGATATAACAAGCGTGTTAAACTCTTCACCGATTGAAAGATTCAGCGGAACGACTTCGTTTCTCTTATGTGTCTGAAGCAAAACAGGATGAAAAGCATTTATAAGATTCAGTCTGTTGCTTTTTATGACAGGCTTCTCTGAAATTGATTCAATTGCATATCTTGCTTTTGCCTGTACAAAATCTATTTCAGATAAAATATCAATGTTATTTCTTAATTCGTCAATGTGTTCAGTGAGTTGCTTTGCCAGTTCGCGGAGAATTTTTTCAATCTCCCTCTTCTCTTCAAAATGAAGTTCAGTGATCTCGTTATTTAAATTGATCGACTCTGTAGGCTCGATGAATACCGTCGCGCCTGTAGCAGATGAACTGTGAATGATACCGGGCACGTCTTTTTTATTCTCAATTTTTACAGGTATCACAAACCTGCCGTCTCTTTGCGTTACAATGTCATCCTGCGCATATTCTTTCTCGGATACTCTCTTCAAGATATCTGAAAGTGTCTTACGCAGTCTTGCGGAATGTGTGTTGATCTGTTTTCTGATCCTGTTTAATACGGAGGAGGCGGTGTCCTTTACTTCGCCGTTCTCATCAATTGTAATTTCAATGTTATGTTCAATGACCTTATCATGGAAAAGGTTCGCGGTCAGATCATTTATGAGCCGGTATCTGTTTTTTTCCGAGAGGTAAATATCCGAGATAGTTTTTTTTATCTTCCTTGAGACGCGAAGGAAGTCAAGAATTTTAAGGAATTCCAAAGGTGTTATAAAAAATCCTTCGATCTTAATCTTTTCAAGCGACCTTCTAATGTCGCTCAACCCGTCAAGCGGAAGTTCGTTGATAATGTTAAGTATCTCATTCATCTCTACAACTTTGTTTAGCTCTGTATCCAGTTCACCCGCATCGTGATAAAATTCTATCACATCACATTTCTCCGACCCGAGATCGGAATAAGTATGATGCTTTATCCGCTTTATTATCCTTTCGAATTCTAATTTATTTTTTGTATCCTGTATTGACATAAAATTCTATGATTATCAGATCCGTAATACTGAAAGATTCAGCTCTTCATAAAAATCTTTCGCGTTCGGAAAAAATTGTTTTACATAATTATACACCGAGGGAGCAATGTTTATTATCGCCGGATAAAATTTTGAACTTCCGATGGTTGTTTTGTCAAAAAGATTAAAAGTATTTGTTGTTAGTATCAGGAATAAACTTGCTATGATAAGTCCTTTCAAAATCCCAAGCACAATGCCAAGCAATCTGTCAACGGTTTTAGTGACCGCGTTAAGCCGGGAAATTTTACCCGCAATGTATATAAATACAAAATAGCAAAAAAGAATTATTACTATGAACGAAATAACACCGAGAAGCTTTGGCTCAATATTAAGGAAACTGAAAAGAGATGAAATCTTATCATTAAATCGTGTGGCAAGGATCAGGCCTGTTATGATCCCTAGCAGTGAAAAAATACTCCGGAGTAAACCGTTCTTAAGACCTAAGAACGCCGGTATCATAACTAATACTAAGATTATTATGTCCAGTGTATTCAAAACAATTCTTTATGGTGAGTGAGATTGAGGTGGTAAAAAGGTGGAAGTTAATATCTGATCAGGACAATTTACTCTTAACTATATCCTGAATTATTTTTCCGTCAATCTTCCCTTTAAGCTGCTTCATGATCTCTCCCATCACTTTGCCGAAATCTTTCTGAGAAGTAACTCCTGTATCCGATAAAATTTTTACTATCACAGCTTCGGCTTCTTCGTTTGACATTTGCTTTGGAAGATACTCGCTGATAATGTTAAGCTGAGCTGTCTCCCTGTCAACAAGGTCCTGTCTTCCTGCGTTCTGAAACATTTCAATTGACTCTCTTCTCATCTTTGCCTGTTTGCCGAGAAGCTGTATCTCTTCTTCTTCATTCATCTCACGATTCATACCCGACTTGTCCATCTTGAGTATCTCGGCTCTTACTGAGCGTAAAGTTTCCGTGCGTGTCACATCCTTTGACTTCATTGCAGAGTTAAGGTCTTCGTTAATTTTATTCTTTAAACTCAATTTTAATTTTAATAAGGTATTTGTATGATTGATAAATTGTAAAGCTTACTGCACGATTGCTGTTCTGTATCTCTCAGATTCTGAATTATATTTTGATTTCGGGAAATCCGTCTTAATTCTGTCAAATAATCTCTTCGCATTCGTGTAATCATCCGCCCTGTAATAATCCTTTGCAGCATAAAATAAATACTGGTCAACGAATGGGTTTTCTTTATCCATGCCCGCAGCTTTTTCAAATTCCTTTGCAGCATCAACGTAATTATTTTTTGCTTCAAGGACCGATGCCTGACCTGCTATGGCGGATACCTTTAACAGTTTATTGCTTCCCGAATAATCCTTATAATATTTCTCGGCTTTATCAAAGTCACGAAGGTTAAAATATGAATTGGCGAGCATGATCTTCCCCATTTCTCCGTTTTCGGTCGAACCGTATTCGTCTACGATAAACTGAAGTCCTTTGGATATTCCTAATGAATCACCGTTGACTGCCTGCTGAAAATTATTCGCCTGATATACAGGTCTTATTTTCCCGACTTCAACACCTGCAATTTCATTATTCGCTTTCTTCTTATTCACAAATAAAATGATTCCGGCAACCGCTATGACCAATATTGTAAGCGCGGTATATACATGCTTCTTGTTGTTTTCAAAAAATTCAACTGCTTTGTAATACACAGTCATCAGCTTTTCTTCTGTTTGATGCTTCTGTTTAGACATTAAATAATTTTTATGTTAATGATGAGATTCAAACATATAATATAATGATATTGAATTTTGTATTAAAGGGATTTTTTATTTTAAAAAAAACGGCCGGAAGTTTATCCGGCAGGAGGATTTAAGATTACAATATCTATCCTATGCTTTATTTAAGTAAGAATTTAAGACCGGCTGTTAACTGAATGCCGTTATTTTTAACTTCTGTTGTTGAGTTGGCAACTTTGTTTATATCTGACAAACCTAGAGAATATGCACCCTGAAAAAATATATTCATATTTGAGCCTGCTCTGAAATCAACACCTGCTCCAAAGAGCAATCCAAAATCAGACGATTCAACATTTTCTTTAATATCTGTATCTGTTGTAGTTTGATTATTATCAGATTCAACCTTTGCTGAAACATTAATTCCAAGAGTCGGACCTGCAATAAGATAAGGATTTACTTCTGTCAGTGGGAATTTGTATTTCAATTAAGCAGGAAATTCCAGGTAATCCAGCTTGGTAGTGTAAGTAATTCCGAGATCGGTTTGTTTATTTCCTTTCATTACATATCTCAGACCGGTAACTATTGCCAGATTTTTGTTGAATCCGATATCTACAATACCACCAATAATCAGACCTGTTCTTGAATCAGGATCTGTTGTCTGTTTTGGTGAGAATGTATTATTTGCAATGTTAACTCCCGCTTCTAATCCAAGCCCGATTGATTGGGATCTTGCATTAATAGACACAATCAAAATTAAAATTAAGGCGATTGACGTGATTAGTTTTTTCATTTTCTCCTTTCTTTATTGTGTGTAAAAAATAATTAATTTACGTTTCAAAGAAATTTAATCTAGAATATTTCAATGCGTATGCCAATAGATAGTTAGTGAATAGTGAATAGTGAATAGTCAAATCTAAAATCTAAAATCTAAAATCATTTAATCTCACTTCAAAAATCTTTATATTTATAAAAATTTAATGGAACAGACTTCTCAAGATAAGAAAAACGAACACTTTCCCGAAGACAGGGATGCACCCTATATAAAGGAGCAAACAACTTTTTTAAAAAATTTCTACCGGAAGTTTCACACTCAGATCGATTATTTTGTTCTTGCTTTGATCTCGTTATCTACTTTGGTTACGGTTTCACTCAGTCTGTACATAATGTTTGTAAAATATTTTTGAATATTGGCGAATAAGTATTTTATTAAAGACATAGGACTTCTCAGGGCTTCGGGTAAGGATACGATTGACTTCATTAACAGAATGTCAACAAATAATTTCAAGACCCTCCCTGCCGACGAATTCCGGAAGACAGTGTTCACGACAGACAAAGGCCGCATAATTGATCTTGTAAATGTGGTTAATCTTAAAGATAATTTATTTCTTCTGACCTCGGATAATTTTCAGGATAAAGTAAAAGCCCACCTCGATAAATATATTATTATGGATGACGTCATGCTAGAAAGACCCGGTGAGGACTTTTCTCAGATCATCATTACCGGAGATGATCTCGAGGGAATATCAAAAAAATTATTTGATGTTGATGTACTGAAGAATAAAGTTTATAAACTAAATGAAAATGTTTTTTTATTTTATGATGATCACGGATTAGAAACTTTGAATATAATTTTAAATAAAAAAAATATTGACGTTTATGCTGATCAGTTAAAGGATCTGAAAAAATCAGACAGAGATGAATATGAATCTGTAAGGATCGAAGCCGGCATTCCTGAGGGAGAGAATGAACTGAATGATCAGATCAATCCCGTTGAATGCGGACTTGGACAATATGTTTCCTTTACGAAGGGATGTTATATTGGACAAGAAGTGATTGCAAGGCTTGATTCTCAGGGAAAGATCCCGAAGCAAATGGTAAAGTTAAAATCCGAAAGCATGATCGGCAGGGGAGATAAGATCTATTCAGATGAAAAGGAGACCGGGTTTGTATCGAGCGTTGTGAAGCATAATGGAAATTATACCGGGCTTGGATTCATCAGAAGTGTCAATCTGGATTTTGAAAAAAATTATTTCGCTGAACATGAATCTGAAAGATCAAAAATAGATATTTACAAAATAAATTAAAAAAAATGTTTGACAAAATTAAGCAAATCCTTGGAAAAGAAAATGAATCATTGCTCACGTATGAATCTAAAACAATTTCTAAAGATATGCTGCATTTGCCGGGAAAAGATTTTATAGACAGAGTATGGATGGACAGTGACAGGTCACCGAATGTATTAAGGAATATGCAGTCAATTTACAATAACGGAAATCTTGCAGGGACCGGTTATGTCTCGATCCTTCCTGTCGATCAGGGGATCGAACATTCTGCGGGAGCATCATTTGCTCCTAATCCCATATACTTTGATCCGGAAAACATTGTTAAGCTTGCGATCGAAGGCGGATGCAACGCTGTTGCTTCAACGCTCGGAGTGCTGGGATCAGTGGCCCGAAAATACTCGCACAAGATCCCGTTTATAATGAAACTCAATCACAATGAATTTTTAACCTATCCCAACAAGTATGATCAGATCTTTTTCGGCGATGTTGACCAGGCGTTTGACATGGGAGCTGTAGCCGTGGGCGCGACAATTTATTTCGGATCGGATGAATCAACCAGGCAGATACAGGAAGTGTCGCAGGCATTTGCGTACGCTCACGAACTTGGACTTGTAACGATACTATGGTGTTATCTTAGAAACCCGGCGTTCAATGTCAAAGGTGATAAAGATTATCATGTCTCCGCAGATCTTACCGGACAGGCAAATCATCTTGGTGTAACGATCGAAGCCGACATCATTAAACAAAAGCTCCCGGAGAATAACGGAGGATACAACGCCTTAAAATTCGGAAAGACACACAAAGATGTTTATGATAAACTCAGTTCCGACAATCCTATCGATCTTACAAGATATCAGATCGCGAACTGTTATATGGGACGATGTGGATTAATAAATTCAGGAGGCGCTTCAACCGGTAAAGGAGATTCGGATCTTCTTGAAGCAGTTAAGACCGCGGTCATCAACAAACGTGCAGGAGGTATGGGCTTGATCTCAGGAAGAAAAGCATTTCAAAAGCCAATGAAAGACGGCGTCGCGTTATTGAACGCGATTCAGAATGTTTATCTGGAAGAGAAAGTTACGATTGCGTAATTAGGAATTAGGAATTACGAATTAAGAATTTCAGATTACAAATTACAGATTACAAATTAAAGATTGCAAATTAAAGATTGCAATTTCTACAATTAACAATTTAACCAATTAACAAATTTAACTAATCAACCAATCAACTAAATCAACTAAATGAACAAACCCAAACAAAAGGCAATTGCGAAACACAGGAAGAAAGCAAAAATAAAGAAGGCTAAGACCAAGGCATCTCTTTCTAAGAAGAAAGAAAGCAAAAATAAAGAAGGCTAAGACCAAGGCATCTCTTTCTAAGAAGAAAG
>JBDTLQ010000204.1:0-6292 GCA_039934715.1 Ignavibacteria bacterium
ATTCATAAGCATAAAGCGCGGCAAGTCCTAACGTAAATTCAGGAGAGCGTGTAAGCTCATACATTCCGTCAACAAGATCTTCAACTTCTCTCAATGGCTCTGCAGTTTTCACTTCAGCTTCAGTAAGACCCAAGCTCTGTGCAAAGTTAAGCCAGAGTCTCGGATGATCGGCAATACCGGTTTTAAAACCTTCCTCATCAGCAAGATTCTCAAGCAGTATTTGTCTTGTGTTCACATCGTCACAGTTTGAGTGGACGCAGCTCACAAATCTCGGGAAATGTTTTACAAAGTGATAATATTGTTTAGCGTATTCCTGCAATTCTTCTTTTGTAAGTGTCCCTTCATTCCATTTTTGATAGAAAGGATGATTCAGTAAACTCTTTTTTTCAATAGTACAGTTCACTTCCTCTATGAATTTTTCTTTAGATAACATATTTTATTTTTGATTAATAAAGTTGGATGTAAATTAAACAATATTTGAATAATTAAAAATATAAACTTTTTGGATTTGTTTGAAAAAGTTTGAACACGGATAATACTGATCAAGCGGATGTTCACGGATAAACAAATCGAGTCAATCTGTATTTAACGTGTGCCTTCGTTTGATTTTTGAGAAAATGAAATTATCATAAAGATACAATTAGCTTTGTTTATAAAAATTACTAATTAATAAAATCCGGCTTTTTCAGTTGAATCAGTGTCATCCGGGTTCAAAAACTATAACCTATGATACTTCAGCCTCAGCATAGTCCGAAACAGGATTGCAGCTGCAAATCAGATTCCTGTCTCCGTAAGCGCTGTCAATTCTTCCCACACTTGGCCAGAATTTATTTATACCTGCAACCTTTACAGGATAGGCAGCCCGCTCTCTTGAGTACGGATGATTCCAGTTATCGGTAACAACACTTTCAGCGGTGTGTGGTGCGTTCTTCAATACGTTGTCAGCGGCATCGGCTTCCTGATTTTCAATTTCTTTTATCTCTTCCCTTATCGAGATCATAGCATCACAAAATCTGTCGAGCTCAAACTTGGTTTCACTTTCTGTCGGCTCAACCATTAAAGTACCGGGAACAGGAAACGAAACAGTAGGCGCATGAAAATTATAATCCATTAAACGTTTCGCGATATCTTCCACTTCTACCTTTGAAGAGTTTTTGAATTCTCTCATGTCAAAAATTAATTCGTGAGCAACTCTTCCGTTCTTGCCCGAATATAATTCTTTATAATAATCCTTAAGCTTTGCCTTGATATAATTCGCGTTAAGTATCGCGATCTTTGTTGCATCGGTAAGACCTTTTGCTCCCATTAATTTTATATAAGCATAAGAAATAATAAGAATGCTTGAGCTTCCCCATGGTGCCGCGGAGACAGCGGTAATTGAATCCTCATTTCCGATCTTAACTATCGGGTGAGAAGGAAGGAATGTTTTCAAATGCTCTGCTACTCCTATAGGTCCCATTCCCGGACCGCCTCCGCCGTGAGGAATGCAGAACGTCTTGTGCAGATTAAGATGACAAACATCCGCTCCTATCATATAAGGACTGGTAAGTCCGACCTGAGCATTCATATTAGCTCCATCCATATAAACCTGTCCGCCGTTATCATGAATGACCTTGCAAATTTCCTGAATCGTCTCTTCATAAATACCGTGAGTGGAAGGATAGGTCACCATCAAAGCAGCAAGATTATCTTTATGAAGCCCGGCTTTCTTTTTAAGATCTTCAACATCTATGTTTCCGTTAACGTCACTATTTACTACGACAACTTTCATTCCTGCCATTACTGCGCTTGCAGGATTTGTTCCGTGAGCTGAAGCTGGAATGAGGCAAACATTACGCTGTGTATCTCCCCTCTTCAGATGGTACTGTCTTATAACCATCAATCCCGCGTATTCACCCTGCGCGCCTGAGTTAGGCTGTAATGAAATTGCCGGAAAGCCTGTGATCTCACAAAGATCTTTTTCAAGTTCGGAGATAACTTCAAGATATCCTTTCGACTGTTCAAGCGGAACGAACGGATGCATGTTGCTGAATCCAGACCAGCTTAAGGGAGCCATCTCTGTTGTTGCATTGAGCTTCATTGTACACGATCCAAGCGGTATCATTGATGTTGTAAGCGAAAGATCCTTGTTCTCCAGGCCTTTCAGATAACGGAGCATTTCAGTTTCGGAATGATGTGTGTTAAAAACCGGATGCAATAAATAATTGCTCTCTCTAGAAAATTCTTCGGGATAATTTAATTCGATATCTTCTGATAATTTTTTCAGATCAATTTTATTTTTGTTTCCCGCTGCCTCTGAAAAAATGGATACGATCTCTTCAATGTCCTTTACTTCTGTAATTTCACTTACCGAAATTCCTATAGCATCATCAAAGTATCTGAAATTAATTTCGGATTTCTCCGCAAGCTTTTTTATCGCGGATATTTTTTTTGAATCAGCTTTGATCTTTAATGTATCAAAATAAATATTGTTCAATTGTTCATAACCTGAGTTCTTCAATGCAAGATCAAGAAGCTTTGCCAGGCCGTGAGTTTTTTCCGCTTTAGCTTTCAAGACAACGGGTCCATGATAGACCGCATACATTCCTGCGATCACAGCAAGAAGTACCTGAGCTGTGCAGATATTACTTGTAGCTCTTTCTCTTTTAATGTGCTGCTCGCGTGTCTGAAGCGCCATTCTGTAAGCCTTATTGCCGTGAACATCCACTGAAACACCAATGATCCTTCCGGGGATCTGTCTTTTATATTTATCTTTGGTTGCAAAATATGCTGCGTGCGGTCCGCCGTATCCCATCGGAACCCCGAACCTTTGTGTAGTGCCAACAACTGCGTCCGCTCCGAATTCTCCAGGAGGAGTCAGCAATGTAAGACTAAGAATGTCCGCGGCCACTATTGTGTTTATATCTTTCGTGTTAGCTTCTTCAAATAAATTTTTATAACTCGTGATCTCTCCGTTGCCATCAGGATACTGAACGAGCAGCCCGAAAACATCATCCTTTAATTCAAAAGTTTTATAATCAGCAACAACTACTTTTATTCCCAAAGGTGTAGCACGTGTTTTTACTACTTCGATCGTCTGCGGAAAACAAGTATCCGATACTAAAAAAGTACCGGCATCTTTTTTATTGCCGGGACGGGCATGATAAAACATAAGCATTGCCTCCCCTGCTGCCGTGCCTTCATCAAGCAATGACGCGTTAGCGATATCCATTCCCGTAAGGTCTATCACCATTGTCTGATAATTCAGCAGCGCTTCCAGCCGTCCCTGTGCGATCTCTGCCTGATATGGTGTATACTGCGTGTACCAGCCCGGATTTTCAAAAACATTTCTGAGAATTACCTGCGGGGTTATGGTCGGATAATAACCCATCCCGATATAAGATTTATAAACTTTATTCCTTGAAGCGATCTTTTTAAGATTTTCTAAAAAATCATATTCGCTTAATGGCTCATCGAGATCAAGATCGCTTTTGTTTCTGATCTGCTGCGGTATTGTTTCAGAGATGAGTTCATCGAGAGAAGAAGCTCCAATGACTTCAAGCATCTCGTTAATTTCTTTTTCATCAGGACCGATGTGCCTGTTAACAAACTTATCAGGGTTTTGAAGACTGATCATATATTTAGTTGAGAATTTTTATTTGGTTTGAAATAATAAGTGCAATATAAAACTTATTTAATGCAAACTAAATTCCAAAAGGAACCATGATTACAGGATTATTTCACATCCGTACAAAATTTGCTTAGGAACCAAACGTGGGTTTTAATCATAAAGAACACAAAGCAGTCGCAAAGTTCGAAAAGATTAAGTTTCAATTCTAATATGACATTTAAATTATTATTCTTTGCGATCTTTGCGCATTCTTCGCGAACTTTGCGTTAAAAAATAACTCAAGGGTTCTATAAAATTTCAAAGTAAAAAATAATTTGGACAGCATGGGATTATTTGATTCCACAGGATGCCCTTTCTTAATCCTGTTAATCTTTTAATCCTGTTTATCGTTTATAATGAGCGCATTCATCCGATCCAGAACTTTACCAAAAATACAATTCCTGTAACTGCTATCGCGACATGAATCAGTGCAATAACTTTTGGAAATTTCTTATCCTGAACCGACATGACAAACATTCCCCCGCCAAAGAAAAAAGCTGCTACAAATAATAAAATACTTACGGCCGGAGTATCACCCGGAAGAAATGAAGTATATATTATAAGAAACGATATACCGAATAATCCCAGTAACCCATGAATGATACCCACCAGTAACTTTGATGGTTTATTTAAAAAAAGTTTTGTGAAAAGATAGATTCCAATGAGGGCAACAATGGAGTAAAGAACAATTATGAATGTAAGCATCTGTATTTGATTTTTATAAATTACTCAATTTGAAAACAAGAGTTAATGTAAACATGTTGACATTATTATTCTTGCCGCGAATTAATCCACTTTCAAGATTCACCACATACTTTTGACAATTGACCATTCACTGTTGACTATTCACTATTGACCATTCACTGTTGACTATTCACTATTGACTATTGACTATTGACCATTGACTGCTAAATAAAATAGTGTTTATTTAATCACATTAAAAAATTATTTTTGGCAGATGTTAATCCAAAAACCAAAAGGTACATACGACCTTCTTCCTGAGAAAGCATTTCAAAGAACTTTTTTAGAGAACAATCTGCGCAAGATCTTTTCAAGATTTAATTATAAAGAGGTACGTACACCTGCTTTTGAAAAGACATCATTGTTTAAACGCGGGATAGGTGAAGAGACAGACATTGTGTCTAAGGAAATGTATTCATTTAATGAAGATGAATTCACTTTAAGACCTGAGCTGACAGCATCGGTTGTTCGTTCATATCTTGAGAACAGCCTGTACAATGAATCCCCTCTTCAAAAATTATTTTACATAGGAAACATGTTCAGGCGGGAACGCCCGCAGGCAGGAAGGTTCAGAGAGTTTTCACAATTCGGAGCTGAGGCGATCGGAAGCTCTGACTATCTTGTAGACGTTGAAATGATATTGCTTGCTGATTCAATATTAAAGTATTTTAACATCGATAATGTTAAGATAAAATTAAATACAATAGGTTCAGCAGATGAAAGACAGATTTATTTGGTTGAATTAAAAAATTATCTTTCAAAATTTTTGCCTGAGTTGTCAAACGATTCACAGAAAAGGTTTGTAAAAAATCCTCTCAGAATTCTTGACACAAAAGATGCAAAGGATATTGAAATTCTCAAAGAATCACCCGTGCTTTATGAATATCTTAAAGAGGATACCAAAAAATATTTCGAAAAAATTCTGAACTCACTCAAATCATTTGACATAAATTATGAAATTGACTACAGACTCGTGCGGGGATTTGATTATTATACTTCTACAACTTTTGAATTCATATCGGATGCATTAGGAGCACAGAATTCTTTAATCGGAGGCGGAAGGTATGATGTGTTGGTAGAACAGCTTGGCGGAAAGCCGGCACCCGCCATAGGTTTTGCCGCAGGCATAGAAAGAATGATGATGATTCTGGAATCCGGCAAGTTTACTTTTCCGGAAGAAGAGCAGATAAAGCTGTATATCGTTTCAATAGGAGAAGATTCAAAACGCCGCACTTTGAATTTGCTGTGCGAGTTAAGAGGATCCGGGATAAAATGTGAAACCGATTTTTTAAACAGGAGTGTTAAATCACAACTGAAGGAAGCAAACAAATTAAATGCAGAGTATGTGATTGTTATTGGTGATGATGAGCTGAAAAATAATTCCGTAAAGTTAAGGAAGATGTCAGAAAGCACTGAAACAGAAATTCCGAATTTAGATAACTTAAAAGACCATTTAATAAAATGAGAACTCGAGCAGTCCGCCCGGATAAACTGGATTATGAATATGAGCTCAATATTTCAAAGGGCCATGATGAAATATTAAACAAAGATTTTATACTCTTTGAATTCCGTACAAAGAAGATATTTGAAAACTTCGCCTACAGGATAAATGTAATTCCGAAGATCGACATTGAAAAAAAAGAAATTCAGTTTAATATCGAGGGATTGTCAGCTCCACGGCTTGATATTTCAAAAGCCAGCAACGCCATATATGAATACAAATTTTTTGACTATAAAAATGTAGAGTATACTTTAAAACTTTTAAAGTACGCTAAAGGAAAAATTGTTTTAAAATTCAAAGTCACGCCTAAGACCGTCAAGCTTACCTTAGATCCCAAAAAGAAATTCATTAACGTATTCACAGAAGGAGATTAATGTTTCCAAAATTATTTGAAATAGGTC
>JBDTLQ010000205.1:0-6291 GCA_039934715.1 Ignavibacteria bacterium
AATCTAAAATCTAAAATCTAAAATCTAAAATCTAAAATCTAAAATCTAAAATTCCCAAATCCAAAATCCAAAATCCAAAATCCAAAATCCCAATCCAAATTCCCAATCCCAAATTACTTTGAATCTCTTTTCGATAAGTGGTATATTGACTGAATAAAAAAAAATAAAGACAACAGAAGGGAAAATTAATGTTAAGAAAATATCCATGTAAACTTTTATATGTTTTATTATTAAGCGGAATATTGTTAAGTGCTTGCGGAAACAAGGATGACACAGTCGATAAGAAAAGTGACGGTGATAAGAAATTATCCGGCAATAATTCGGATCTGCTGGTCAAAGATGATAAAGGTGCAAGGGTTAAGCTTGTCCTTAAGCCCAAAAAAGGAGATGTATTCAAATATAAGATGAATGCAAAAACCACTTCAAAAGAAAAAAGCCCTCTTACGGAAGATAAAGAGATCACATCTATTCAGGATATAAATTATTTTTACAGCGAGGAAGTAAATGACATCTCTTCTGCCGGAATTATTACCTACAAGATAAAATTTGACAGCATTAATATAGTATCTACAATTGCTTCTGCGGACTCTTCAGTTAAAATGTTTTACAATTCCAACATTAAGGATTCAGTCTGGTCAAAGCCCGACTTCATACAGTATAACGCGATCATGGGAGAAGAATTTTATGGAAGGGTTTCACCGCAGGGAGAAATTTCGGAAATATACGGACTGGAAAAAGTTTATGACAACATGTACAAGGCTCTCGGAGGTGATACTCTCACGAGTGATCAGAAAGAATCACTTAAAGCGTCCTTCGGTAACGACGCGATCAAAGCTGTGATACAACAGCAGTTCCAGATGTTCCCTGAAAAAGAAGTATATAAAGATTCCACATGGACACGTTCTTATGAAACACAGATCCTCATTTTCCCTGTGAAGAATATTCTGAATTACAAATTAAAAGATATAAAGGAAGAAAATGACCAGATCAATCTCACAATTGATGCTGATCTTGCTGTTGACTTTATGGAAAAGGAAGTAAAAGATAAAAAGATGACATACAAGGTAGAGGATTCCAAGACAGGAGGAAAGGGAGTCATTACATACAGCCTTTCAAAGGGTTGCGTCATTAACAAAGAAACAAGTACGGCCATTGATATGAATATGAAAATATCCGCGGGACCTCAGTCAATCAAAACCATGCAGAACGTTGCAACTGAACTTAAAGTAAACCTTATACAGTAATTTTTTTTTAAAAGAAACTCCGGATCTAACATTCTTCCCCGCTAAGCTCAGGCAAAAGCGGGGATTTTTTTTTATTAACTAAAATAAACATTTCTACAATGTCTTCTAGCCATGCTTCTGTATTTTTTTATGTTAAAATTTCTCTGTACACTACATGAAAATGGAACGCCCGCCTTGCCCGCTTCGCTGAGCGAATGCGAGGCGAGCCGCGAGGCAGGCTGCGTAAAAGCGAGGCACGCGGATGAGGCGGAATTATACTGATAATCGCGGATCTATTACTTTTAACCGGTTATCATAATTTTGCTAAAAAAAATTAAATCTTAATTTATATTTTGTCATTGCTCCACTTTATTTGAAAATTCAAATAATCGATTTAAAATTAAACAAATCAGCGACAATCCGTTTTTTCAGCGTCATCCGTGTGCCTCGCCCGCCTTGCCGCGTGGCAGGCTTCGCTTGGCGAAGCGGACGTGCTATAAAAGTTTTGTAGTGTACAGAGTTAAAATTTATGGAAAGTATTTTTATCTGAAATCTTTCCGAAAACCCACTCCTTAACAATTCAGTAACAATTAATTAACACGCGTAACAATTTTTTAATCTTTAATAAATAGAGTAGGTATAGCTTTGCTTAAACTTAAAATTTAAGTTCTCACTATTAAACTCTAATTGAATAAATTGAATATGGTAAAAAATATCTCGACGATGATTGTTATTGCGGTGTTGATAATCCTGACATCAAATGAAGTAAGGTCCCAGTCCATCAGGGGGAAAATAACGGATGCTTCAAATTCCGAGCCTCTTGTTGGTGCAGTTGTTAAAATACAAAATACAAGTCTGGGAACAGTAACTGATCTTGATGGGATATATGATATTACTGAGATCAATCCCGGGAGTTATGATCTTGAAGTGTCTTACATTGGATACAGTTCTAAAATTATCAAAGATGTAAAAGTTGCCGGTAAACAAACTACAAAGATCGATATCACATTGAGCATTGAAGGAGTTGTCACAGAGGAGATAGTTATCGAATCAACTTCCACTTTATCCAACGAACAATCACTTCTAACCGAACAAAAGAATTCATCCAAAATACAGGATGGTATCAGTGAACAGCAGATCAACAGAGCGCCGGATGCAGCTGCATCGGAAGTTTTAAAAAGAGTGATAGGTGTGAATATTGTCGATGATAAATTCGTCTATATCAGAGGCACTTCCGAAAGATACAGCAATACAACATTGAATGGAGTACTTGTCCCGAGCACTGAGGCCGACAGAAAATCATTTTCATTTGACCTTTTCCCGTCCAAACTTCTTGAGAACATTATCATAGCAAAATCATTTTCAGCGGATCTTCCGGGAAATTTTTCCGGCGGGCTAGTTCAGCTTAATACAAAAGATTTTGTTGACAGGTTTATCTTCAGCTTCGAGACGACGGGCTCATTTATTACCGGTACAACCTCCAAAGGAAATTATTATTCATACAATGCAGGCCAGGATAAGATATTATTCTTTAACTCGGGATTGGATAATGGAGGCAGAAGCATACCTTCCGATTTCCCTTCGGAAAAATTCAGTTCGCCTAATGATTTCGGAAAATCACTTATCAATAACTGGGGACAATCAAACCGTAAAGCTCCTGCAAACGGGGGATTCCAGCTGTCGATAGGAAATAATTTTTCTTTGTTCAAAAATCCTCTCGGGGTTTTGTTTGCCTATACATACAAGAACGGTTTTGAAAATGAAGAGATCTTCAGAGCTGAATATAATTCAGACACTACCGGATTGATTTCCTTCAACGGGCGTTCTTCCAATTACAAAGTACTGAACGGTGGGATCTTCAATATTAATTACAAAGCCGGAGACAACAATAAACTCAGTTTCAAAAATACACTTTCAATTAACTCTGAAGACAGGACGCAATTTTTTGAGGGTTATACAAGGACATCCGATAATTTTGATAAGCTGTTGTACGGTACTGATTTCACTGAAAGAAAATTGCTCTCTTCACAGGTCGGAGGAAGTCATTACATAAATAATTTAAACAAATTAAATGTCACATGGTCAGCTTCTTATTCTGAATCAGAAAGAAACGAGCCGGACACAAAGACAACATTTTATCAAAAAGAACAGGGGTCTGAAGATCCGTATCTTGCTCCGCTGACAACTATAGCCAACAATAATTTAGGACAAAGATTTTATTCCAAACTTTCTGATATCAACAGAAACTTCGGTGTAAATTTCGATATGCAGTTCCTTAAGATCAATAAGACACAAAGATCAAAAGTAAAATACGGATTATTCGCAGTAGGTACTGACAGAAATTTTGAGGCAAGAAGTTTCGCGCCAAAGCTTGCGGTATTTTCTTCAGGCATCGGACTGCAGCCGATAGAGACAATATTCAGATCTGAAAACTTTGATTCGACAACAATGTACATGGTTGAGATCACTGATAAAAGTGATAAGTATAACGCGGTGGAAAATAATTATTCGGGCTATCTGATGTTTGATGTTCCTGTAAAAAAATTAAGAATAATTGCCGGGGTGAGATATGAATACAATGAGCAGAAGCTTAACGGGTTTGAAAGAACAACCGGTGTTCCTGTCATCGTAAATCAAAGAACAAATGATTACCTCCCTTCACTGAACCTGACATACGCGCTTAATGACAATACAAATTTAAGAGGTTCGCTTTCACAAACTGTTTCAAGACCTGAGCTTAGAGAGATCGCACCATTCGGCTACGTTGATTTTGTAACTGGCGGTCAGGTCTCGGGAAATCCTGATCTGAAAGAGAGCCTTATACAAAACTATGACCTGAGATATGAAATATTTCCTGATGCGGGCGAGATCGCTTCACTCAGCTTATTTTACAAACACTTCGATCAGCCTATTGAAAAAGTAATTGTCCCCACACTTGTTAACTCAACTATTCCTTCTTATTCCTTTGACAATGCAACAAGCGGAGCAATAAATTACGGACTGGAACTTGAAGTAAGGAAAAAATTAGGATTTATTTCAAAAGTTTTAAGCGATCTTACTTTCAACGTAAATCTTTCCCTTATTAATTCAAAAGTTGATCTGAAAGATCTGCAAAGTTCAGTTCAGGAAAAAGAAAGAAGGCTGCAGGGACAATCGCCTTATACCGTGAATGCCGGATTGTTCTATGATAATACGGAACTTGGTCTGAGTACAAATTTACTTTATAATAAATTCGGTGACAAGATCGCGGAGGTTGGCAGATCGGGCTTCAGTGATGTTTATGAAAAGGGAAGAGACTTAATGGACTTTTCAATTTCAAAAACATTTTTAAAAAGCTTCGAAGGAAAGTTTTCCATAAAAGATATATTTAATCAGGATGAAGTATTTACACAGAAGTTCACTATAAATGATAGTGAAGAAATTGAGAAAGTTGTAAGACGAATTACTTCAGGCACTAATTATTCATTCACCTTATCATACAAATTCTGATAGGTCTTCCGAAAACTTGCTGCGCCAGTTATAAAAAACATATTAAAAAAATTATTTAAAATCAAAAAAGACAAATCCATGAAAACAATATTTTCATACTTATGCCTGGTAATGTTAGCATTATCATTTTCAAACAGATCATTCTCACTTACAGACTCTACGACATTAAGTTCTTCCAGCATTACAAGCACCGTAACTCTGAACAGATCAACGAGCTATGTGATGAAAGGTTTTAACAATGTAAAAAACGGCGGTACAATAATCATTGAAGCCGGAACAAAGATATACGGCGACTTTGATACAAAAGGAACATTGATAATTGAAAGAGGGGGGAAGATCTATGCAAACGGAAATGCAAATGATCCCATAGTATTTACAAGTAGAAAGCCAATAGGTCAAAGAAACGCCGGCGACTGGGGCGGAATAATTATTTTAGGAAGAGCAGGGATCAATACGGCCACTGGCGCGGACTCTGCAGAGATCGAAGGATTCGGCGCAGGTCTCGGTCCGGTATACGGAGGTCAGCCGAGGATCGACAATGACAGCTCGGGTGTGTTCCGATATTCAAGACTGGAATTTCCCGGTGTAAATCTTACGGGTATCACCGGAAACGAGATCAACGGTTTGACGATGGGTGGAGTAGGAAGCAGGACTGTCATTGAATATATACAGGTAAGCTACAGCGGTGATGATTCGTTTGAATGGTTTGGCGGCACTGTGAACTGTAAGCATCTCATCGCATATAAAGGTCTCGATGATGACTGGGATACTGATAACGGCTTCAGAGGGAAAGTTCAGTTCGGCTTAAGCGTGCGTGATACCGGACTTGTAGATGCAAGTACATCAAACGGTTTTGAATCCGACAACAACGCGAACAGTCCGACAAATTTTAACAACCCGAGAACAAGGCCTGTATTTTCAAACATGACAGTTGTAGGACCTTACGCGCAAACAAGCTGGAACCTGAGTACATTATGGGGAAGAGGAGCACACATAAGAAGAAATTCTCTGATCAGTGTTTACAACTCTTTGATAATGGGATGGAGAACAGGAATAAGATTTGACGGCAGCGGTGTTGGTGATGCATCGTCAGCCGATACGATACAGATAAGAAATAATATTCTTGCAGGAAATTTAAGACTTGCCGACAGCACAGGGACAGGTTCATTTGCACCACAGCAGTGGCTGCAGAATTCATCTTACGCGAATTCGATCTTTACCGACAATACCTCCGTTCAGCTTACATCACCTTTTAATATATATCCGGAAGTACCATTGCCTGCTGATAACGTCAATTACTGGGTACCTCTCGGCGGTTCGCCGGCATTATCGGGAGCTGACTTTACAAATCCTAATTTATCGGGATTTGAGTCAGTTAGTTACAGAGGCGCATTCGGATCGGGTAACTGGACGGCGGGCTGGGCACAGTTCAATCCGAAGAATTATACATTGATCGGAATTAACCAACTGTCATCCATAGTTCCTGACAAATTCTCACTCAGTCAAAATTATCCTAACCCGTTTAATCCGAAAACAATTATCAATTACGAATTACGAATTACGAATAATGTTTCGCTGA
>JBDTLQ010000206.1:0-6253 GCA_039934715.1 Ignavibacteria bacterium
CAAAGTTTATACTTAATAAATTGATCGTCCCCGCTAAGTGTACAGCGGGGACTCAGCGGATTTCTTAAGTGAATGCAAGTGATTGCATGCTAACACTTGCAAACTAGGGATAATAAAATGCAGATCCCGTAATTTTGCAAGCGGTGTTTACTTTTATAAATTTGAAGCGGGAGATTTTTTTAAGACCAAACGTATGGTTCTGATAAAGTGATCAGAGTATATCAATCTGATATTGTTAGAAATTGTCAGTCCATTTTATATTTCATTAATTCTCGCAGATGAGCGCAGATAATTATTCGCAGACAAACGCAGATCTCTGAAATAAATTGAATCTGCGGGAGCCTCGTAAATAATTCTGCGTAGATTTGCGAGAGCTACTCCGCGTTTAAGATTAAGTTTATATCTCTCGCAGAATTCGTTGCAGGTCTTAGATTAAAAATTTTTTTCCAAAAACTTGCAATTTAAAATTAACATTCGTAAATTTGTAGGCATGAAACTACGGAATTAATTATCTAACCAAAAGAAAGGTGAAGTCTTAAAAATAATATGATGACAATTAAAAATAAAATAGTGGGGACTTCCCACATTTCATCATTCGCCTTTGTGGACAGAGGAATAAATCCGTGGCTTAACAGGAGGTTTATAAGTTAGCATAAACTTTCATAAAAAGAGTTTAAAGACCGCGGATATCAAAAGTATCCGCGGTTTTTTTTTACATAAATTTTTAAAAATATCATGGACAATATTAAAAAATTATTTCAGATCTTAGGAAAATGGAAGAAATTCTATTTGATGTCGGCATTTCTGCTGATAACATCCATCTTCATAAGAATGCTCGAACCAAAGGTTCTTCAGCTTACAGTAGATAAGGTTATTGTCTATTTTCAGAGCGGAGGCAGTATAGCTTCAACTCCTGATGATTCAATAACTAAGTTTCTATACTCGCTCATACCTGACATGAAAACTGATAATCTTCAGATAATTCTGATATCGCTAGGAATAATATTTCTTGTCATATCTTTATTAAGGGGAATATTTTCATTTACATCGAGCGCGATAACGGCTTCATCTACCGAGAAAGCCACCAAGCAGTTAAGAGACAGACTTTTTTCTCATATTCAGGCATTGCCGATCGCTTATCATTCGAAGACTCCGACGGGTGAGCTCATTCAGAGATGTACAGGTGATGTAGAGACTTTGAGAAAGTTCGCGGCGACACAGGTAGTGGAAGTGATAAGACTGCTTGCACTATTCACCGGCGCTTTCATAATGATGGCTTCGATCAATTTAAAGTTTGCGTTGATTACAATAATATTCGGACCGATAATTTCCATCGGCTCGGTATTATTTTTCAAAAAAGAAAGCAGGATATGGACGGAGCATGAGAAGGAGCAGGATAAACTTTCGATCATAGTGCAGGAAAATCTTTCCGGTATAAGAGTAGTAAAGGCATTCGCGAAAGAAAATTTTGAGATAGAAAAATTTACGAAACAGAATGAAGTGAAAAGACAATGGGGATTGAAGCTGTTAAAGCTTCACAGGATCTACTGGCCGTCATCCGACCTTCTGGTCTATCTGCAGATCTCAATTTCGTTGTTCTACGGAGGTTACTTAACCCTGTCAAACAATCTTTCGGTTGGTGAATATACAGCGTTCTATACATACGCAATGCTGGTTACCTGGCCGATGAGAAGGCTTGGACATCTTGTAAGTGATATGGGTATGACGACTGTTGCTATCAAAAGAATATTCTCCATACTGGATACGGAGAAAGAAGATTATTCCGGTAAAGATAATGAGAATAAAAAATTAAGAGGTGAGATCGAATTCAGAGATGTTTCCTTTAAATATGAAGAGAATGAAAAACACAGAGTTCTCAATGACATAAGCATGAAGGTGAAGCCCGGAGAGAAGATAGCTTTGCTTGGTCCGACCGGAGCGGGAAAGACAACCATCATCTCATTGCTGATGAGATTCTTTGACCCTGACAGCGGATCTATACTGATCGACGGCAAAGACATAAAGAATTATTCAAAGGAATATCTGAGAAGCAGGTTCGGAGTTGTTCTTCAGAAGCCGTTCCTGTTTTCAACAACGATCAAAGATAATATCGCATACGCGAATCCTGATTCCCATATAGACGATGTAGTAGATGCATCAAGAGCGGCGTCGATACATGATATTATCACTGAAGTATTTCCGGAGTCATATGAGACAATTGTCGGAGAGAAGGGAGTCACGCTTTCAGGCGGACAGAAGCAAAGAGTTACGATCGCCAGAACACTGTTGAAAGATCCCGATATACTGATACTTGATGATTCGACTTCTGCTGTAGATTCTGAAACCGAATATGAAATACAGAAAGCGCTGAGAAAACTTATGAAGGGAAAGACCACTTTCATAATCGCGCACAGAATAACATCCATTCAGGATTGCGACAGAATAATAGTTCTTGATAAGGGAAATATCCTTGAAGAAGGAACTCATGAAGAGCTGATACAGCATGACGGGTTCTATAAAAAGATATATGACATACAGGTTTCAATTGAAGATGAGATCAGGGCGGAAGCCGGTGAAGAAGATCTTATTATTAATAAATAATATTAAAAAAAATTTTTATGAGCAAATTAAGAGAAAGAAAATTCAAGTCTAAAGGAGCGTTGTTTCCTTTTCTGAAGAGAATTTTTTCTTACAGCATGAGATACAGAAAGTGGATGGCGGGATTTATCGCATTCGTTCTTGTTGTAGCTGCGGTCGAAGCTGTAACACCGATCATCTGGCTGAATCTGCTTGATAATGCCGTGGTACCATTGATCGAGAAGTATAAAGCTTCTTACGCGCAGGGAATAAAACCTGAAATAGATCTAATGCCGTTATTGAAATATGCTCTTATGATATTCGGATCCGGTATTATTCTGTCCTTTGCAGCTTACATGTTCATAGGTTTTGCCGGAAGGATACAGGAGTATGTGATGTATGACATCAGACAGGACCTGTTCAGGAAACTGCAGGAGCTTTCATTTTCATTCTATGATAAATCTGCCGTTGGCTGGCTGATGTCAAGAATTACTTCCGATACACTTAAAGTGACTGAAGTAATTTCATGGGGATTCATTGAGTGCATATGGGGAGTCGGAATGATAATATTCTGTCTGATCGCAATGTTCCTGTACAATGTCAAGCTTGCATTGATAGTGACTCTTACCATCCCGATGCTTGCTTTGATCTCAATAAAAATAAAAAGACTCATATTGAATTTTTCAAGAGAGTCAAGAAGATACAACAGTGAGATCACTGCTACATATAATGAACACATAAACGGAGTCGAAGTGAACAAGAGCATGGTGCAGGAGAGCAGGGCGAGCGGTGAGTTTGAATCTTTGAGTGAAAAGATGAGAGAATCCTCATACAAGTCGGCGTACTTTATGGCTCTTTATCAGCCGCTTGTTATATTTGGCGGATCTGTTGCAGCGGCGTTGATAATTTATTACGGCGGAAGCATGGCGATCACTTTTCCTCCGGAGATCACAGTGGGATTACTCGCGGCTTTTTTCGGATATGCAACTCTGATCTACGAACCGATACTTGATATCTCTCGGTTTTATGCTCAGGCACAAAGCAGTATTTCCGCAGGTGAAAGAATTTTTTCACTGCTTGATACGCAGCCAATGTTAAAAGACAGGGAAGGCGCCGGAGATTTTGATGAGATCAGCGGTGAGATAAGTTTTGAAAATGTTTCTTTCGGCTATGAAAAAAATAAACCAGTTCTTGAAAATGTTAGTCTGAACATTCAAGCAGGTCAGTCGATCGCGCTGGTCGGAGAAACAGGAGGTGGCAAGTCGACAATAATAAATCTTATATGCAGATTCTACGAGCCGACGAGCGGAGTCATCAAAATTGACGGCATTGATTACATGAGCAAATCCATACAAAGCCTGAGAAGCAAGCTGGGAGTTGTACTTCAGACTCCGCATCTTTTTTCGGGAAGCATAAGGGAAAACATCAGGTATGGAAGAGACGACGCTACCGAAGAAGAAATTATTAATTCTCTTCTTCTGATCGGCGGGGATGAATATATTGAGAGGCTGGAAGAAGAGGTTGGTGAAGGCGGAGAAAAATTATCGCTGGGAGAGAAGCAGCTGATCTCCTTTGCAAGAGCGGTGCTGGCAAATCCTAGGATCTTTATAATGGATGAAGCGACTTCGTCAGTTGATACTTTGACTGAAGCAAGGATACAGAGCGGCATTCATGAAATGATCAGGGGAAGAACTTCAATAATAATTGCACACAGACTTTCAACGATAAAGAACTGTGACAGAATACTTGTCGTCAAAAAAGGAAAGATCATTGAAGACGGAAGCCATCATGATCTTATGCTCAAAAAAGGATATTACTTTAATCTGTACACGAGACAGCTCAGGGATCAGAGAGAAAAAGAAATGTTTGAAGTCAGTTGATAGTTGATAGTTGATAGTTGGTAGTTGATAGTTGATAGTTGATAGTTGATAGTTGTTAGTTAGTTAGTTGTTAGTCAAACGTCTCGCGTTTAACGTCTTGCGTCTTATGTTTGTTTTTTAAAAATTAATTAAATATAAACTAAAGCTTATGGAAATAGTACGGGCAGAACATCTTACTGACGGGCAGTGGAAGTCATATGCGCGGCTTTGCAATGCTATTGATAAAAAATCTGATCCCGGTACTCAGTATGACTGGAAAATTATTAAGATGGAAAGGCTTCTGGATATGGAGACTTTAAAGGAAGATCATCTTACATGCTATTTGTTTCTGGAAAATGGTGAGGCTATCGGCTGGGCGGGTATGAGACTGCTTGGTGCTGATGCTGAATTTATGTATTATGCATTGGATAAAGTACCCGCTGAGGTGATGAAGGTTCTGTTTGAAATAATACTGAACTTCATTGCTGAACACGGCAAGAATGAGATCCTTAGCGCTTCCAAAGAAGAGTCAATTGTCGGCTCATTTAAAAAAGCCGGCGCTGAGATACTTGACAGAAGGATCTTTGCCCGGCTGTATAAAAATGATATAGATAAAAAAGAACTTCAGAAAATTGTTGATGGTGTTTCTGAAAAGACGAACTATGAACTAAAGTTGTATGATACGATCTCGGAAGAAATACTTGACAAGTATGTTGATGTATATAACGACGCGAGAGTGGACATGAACACGAATAATCCGAATGAAAGAATTATTGAAAAGCGGAACAGGGAAGACGTGCTGAAAAAATTAAAATGGGATAAAGGTCCGGATGATAAAATGTTTGTTTATGCTTTGATGGACAATGAAAATCTTGCTGCATATTGTTCATTGTTTATAAGAGTTGAGAATAAGCATATGGTGGATCAGGCAGGCGGGCTGACGACTGTTGCGAGAAACTACAGGGGAAAAAACCTCGCGAGATTTTTAAAAGCGAAGATGTATCTTAAGATGCTTGAAGAATATCCCGACTTCGAATTTATAAGAACGGATACTTATCCCTGGAATACATACATGTATAAGATCAATGAGGAAATGGGATTCAAGCCTTATGAAATTTATACTGAAATAAAATTAAGCAAATCACAAATAGAAAAATTTTTACAAACTTAAAAGATGAACACGCATGATACTGATTTGACGGATAGAATCGGATTTTTATTGTTAAAAAATTTCGAGAGAATAAATGAATTCATTCTTTGCGATTAATTAATCCGTAATTTAACATGACAAAATCGGTGTAAATCAGTATGATCCGTATAATCCGTGTTCTAATAAATCAATATGAGCGAAGTATATAAATACAATAAAGAGATCTCAAGATTCTATGATGTTGTGTATGAAAACATCAAAAAAGACTTCGGTCTTGAATTTTATCTCAAAGAGATCTCCGCGGAAAAAGGACCTGTACTTGAGATCGGTTCAGGGACCGGCAGGATCTTTGTTCCCGCGCTGCAAAGCGGAGCCGACATATACGGCATCGATCAGAGTGAAATGATGACCTCGAAGTTAAAGGAAAAGATCAGTGAGAAAGATTTTGAAAGAGTTTCTATTCAGGATGCAAGAGAATTTTCCATTGTCAAAAAATTCAAACTGATAATCGCGCCTTTCAGGATGTTCAGTCATCTGATCACTGTTGAAGACCAGTTAAAAGCTCTCGGCAAAATTTATGAACATCTTGACAAAGGGGGAAGATTTATTTTTGATGTTTTCATACCTGATTATAAAAATTTATCGGGTGACGTTGAAGACATATTGG
>JBDTLQ010000207.1:0-6248 GCA_039934715.1 Ignavibacteria bacterium
TTTTCCAGAACTTCATCTGAGATAGATGAGCCTTCGATCATTTTAATTCGCTTATACATCGGATGATCCTCGATCTCCTTTTTGTTGTGAGTCCTGATATCAATATCAATTCCCAGGACTTCTCCTTTGCCGATCAGCTCAAGCAGTGATGCATAATAAATAAGCGAGCCGCCGTGCGCAATACCGGTTTCAATTATCAGATCGGGCTTCACATCCCAGATGATCTCCTGCATCGCGATCATGTCCTGCGGATACTGGATGATCGGTCTTCCCATCCATGTGAAATTATACGAATAGTTTGTCTTCACCGATTCTTTTAAAAACTCCTGAGCTGCTGAATTCAACAGCTTGTTATCACCCTGAGACTTTATGTTATTTTCTTTTTCTTGTTTAAAATCCGAAACTGGATCTGCCATAATTTTATTTAGCTGAATTTAAAACTGTATTTAATTTTGTATTGTCTCCCCAGAAAGCAAACGGTTCATAGTCAGGATATGAATAATAACCTGTGACAAGTTTAATTTCTTTTTGCCGGGAATTGAAATAGGCTTCAACAAATTTTCTGACCGACTGCGGCTTACCGCTGCAGCAATTTATTATTCCGGTTACAGAGTCCTGTAAGGAGATCTCCGTAATGTTTTCAGCGACTTTCTCAACCGGAAGAAAATCCCTTAACTGTTCACCGCCCGACATTTTAAATTCCGTATCATTATTATCAACAGCCTTTTCCATTTGTGTGTATAAAGATCTTTCAGACTGACCTTTACCGTAAATATAAAACAACCTCACCCATTTAAATAAAAATTTATTCTGAATGTTCAGCTGTTCAATGAACTTCCTTAAAGTGTCCTTCGCTATAGCGTAAGGATTTTTCGGATCAGTGACCATTGATTCGTCAAGACATCCGTTGACCATTCCGTATTCCAGGCATGTTCCCGCGACTGTCAGATCCTTCAAGCCATCCGTAATTACTTTCTTCAGAAAATTATAATCCGAGAACAGGTTTTTTTCAAAATGAAACAGCTCTTTGTAATTAGGAAGATTCTCCCATGAGAGATGGATCATTTTGTCCGGTGATCCGAAATATTCAAACAGGTTTTCTTTATGAGCCTGTGAATTGTTGACATCAAATTCCACAAACTTTACCTTGTCAAACCATTCCGAACTTTTCGCTTTCTCTTTATCATTGGATGTAGTGATCACCTGAACATTTCTTTTCAAAAGATCCCTGATCACATGACCACCGATAAATCCCGTCGCGCCTGTTACAAGGACTTTCATTCTGTTTAAGCTTAAAATATTTTAAGTTTGGGAATAGCAGTTACAAATTTTGCGTTCCATTTCCTCGCGTAGTCGAGCTGTTCAATGATCTCATCTTTTATATTCCATGGAAGTATCAGAATAAGATCGGGCTTATAATTCTTTAACTCATCTTCTGTCACCACAGGAATATGACTGCCCGGCAGAAATTTATTCTGCTTATGCGGAGAAGCATCGGCGACAAAATTTATCAGGTCAGCCCTGATGCCGCTGTAGTTAAGCATTGTATTTCCCTTTGCCGCAGCGCCGTATGCCGCGATCTTCCTGCCCGCTGATTTTTCTTTAATGAGAAATTCCAGCAGATCATACTTTATGTTGTTGGCTTTATCCTGAAAGCCTGTGTAAAAATTTATTTCACTTATACCGGCTGATTTCTCTTTTTCCTTTAACTTATTAATATTGTCTTCAACTTTTCTTGTAATATTATATTCCTTATGCTGTGCATAAATTCTGAGCGAGCCTCCGTGAGTCGGGATCTCATCCACATCAAAAATTGTCAGACCGTGAGCATCAAATATCTTTTCAACGGTAGTAAACGAGAGATATGAAAAATGTTCATGATAAATTGTATCAAACTGATTCTCATCAACAAGCTTAAGAAGATGCGGAAACTCCATTGTGATCACCCCGTCATCCTTCAAGGCGATCTTCATTCCTTTCACAAAATCATTTATGTCCGGAACATGCGCGAGAACATTATTGCCTATAAGAAGGTTCGCTTTAGAATTCTGAGTGATCAGTCTCTTTGCGAATGTTTCTCCGAAAAATTCCACTATGGTATTTATTCCTTTAGCGATCGCCGCTTTCGCTGTGCCTTCTGTCGGTTCAATACCTAGCACCGGAATATTTTTTTTGTTAAAGAACTGCAGCAGATAGCCGTCATTTGAAGCGATCTCCATTACAAGGGAGTTATTGTTTATTCCAAACCTTTTAATAGTTTTTTCCGAATACTCTTCGCAGTGCTTAAGCCAGCTTTTTGAGTAAGAAGAAAAATAAACATAATCCTTGTCAAATATTTCCTTCGCTTTTTTGTATTCACCTGTCTGAACAAGAAAACAATTTTCACATACAAATATCTTTAACGGAAAATATTTTTCCTCTTCATTCAATTGCTCCTTTGTCAGAAAAGAATTTGACGGAGGACTATTGTACAGGTCAATGAAAACAAACTTAAGATCGTTATTACAAAATCTGCACTTCAATTAAAGTATTCTCTTAGTTTAATTTTTTATGAGCGGATAGTTTTTATCCTTATCCGAGATCTTTTTTACTTCAGCCGGCCATTGTATGTTAATGGTTTCATCATTGTAGCGCAAACCCCTTTCAGCATCCGGGTTATAATATTCAGTATGATGATAGATCAGTTCGGAATTATCTTCAAGCGTTAAAAACCCGTGCGCGAAACCGCCTGGTATCAGTATCATTTTCATATTGTCATGTGAAAGCTCTGTCCCGAACCACTGAAGATAAGTGTCGGAGTCCTTTCTAAGATCGACCGCCACATCAAACACTTTTCCCGAAACACATCGTATCAGTTTCGTTTCTTCAAACGGCGCTTCCTGAAAATGCATTCCTCTCAGTGTTCCTTTATCGTTATTGAAAGAAAAATTCATCTGAACAAACTCCTTATCAAATCCGATCGGTTTAAATTGCTTTTTACAATATGTCCTTGCAAACATTCCCCTGTCATCTCTGAGCACATTAAGTTCAATTACATAAAGCCCTCGTATTTTTGTCTCAATAAACTTCATCTTTTTTTTTCGAATTCTGAAATTTCATTTAAGCAAAGCCTGAAAGCGTCAACGTTTCTTGCGACTGAATTCTTATACCATCCAATCGTTCTTTGAATTGCTTCGCTTGTACTTAATGCCGGCTGCCAGCGAAGCAGCTCACGGCTTTTGCTAATATCAAGCCTTAATGTCTTTGCCTCATGCGGTTCATTTTTATTTCTGCTGATCGTGTAATTTCCTTTGCCAAAAGTTTTAACAGCGATATCAACAATTGATCTTACATTCAGTTCAGCTTCATCACCCGGACCGAAATTATAAGCGCCCGAATATTTCAAAGGATCCTTTGACATCAATGACGCGAGAAGTAAATATCCGGAAAGCGGTTCGAGCACATACTGCCATGGCCTCACAGAATCAGGATTTCTGATAACGACAGTTTTATTTTTTATGATCGCTTTAACAATGTCAGGTATAAGTCTGTCCTCGGAATAGTCACCGCCGCCTATCACGTTGCCGGCTCTTACAGTTGAAACAGATTTTTTGTGAATATTAAATTTATGCTGAGGAAAAAACGAATTCACAAATGAAGCAGTCACTATCTCCGCGCATGCCTTGCTTGAACTGTAAGGATCATGCCCCCCGAGCCTGTCAATTTCACGATAAGGATAGATCCATTCTTTATTTTCATAAACTTTATCAGTCGTAACAATTATGGCCGTGCACTTCTTTTTCAATTTAGTAAGCGACTGCAAAAGATTAGCTGTTCCAAGAATATTTGTCTGAAATGTATATAAAGGAAGTCTGTAGGATCTTCTGACGAGTGACTGCGCGGCTAAGTGGAAAATAAAGTCAGGTTGAAATTTTACAATTTCATTTTCGAGTTTTTTCTGATCGTTGATGTCACCAAATACAGAGCGGCACTTTAGATCTTTTGAGATTCTATTGAAAAGTGAAGTTTGGTCGGGTTTCAGTGAATATCCTTTTACATCAGCGCCGATCGTTTCAAGCCACAGAGTAAGCCATGAGCCTTTGAAGCCGGTATGACCTGTGACAAAAACTTTTTTCCCGGAAAAAGTTTTTCCGAATGAATTCTTCAATTCCATTTTTTCCAGGACGCCTTTCCTTCCTTCCACATATTGTTGAGCAATTCAAAATCCCTGTATGTATCCATGCATTGCCAGAATCCCTTATGCTCATAGACGCAAAGCTGTTCGTCCCTTACAAGATCTTCAAGCGGCTGTCTTTCGAGAATGCAGTTGTCATCGTCCGGTATGTAATCGAATATCTTTTTATTGAATACAAAAAAACCGCCGTTGATATATCCGCCGGCATGGATCTGTGGTTTCTCGTTAAAGGATTTTACGAGATTATTTTTTGTCAGCAGTTCACCGAATCTCGAAGGCGGCAGGACTCCGGTGATGGTCGCGATCTTTCCATGATCTTTATGAAATTCGATCAGCTCCTTTATATTAATATCGCACAGCCCGTCGCCGTAAGTCAGCATGAATATGTCATCGTCCATATACTTCTGTATTTTTTTCACGCGAGCTCCGGTCATTGAGTACAGTCCTGTCTCGGCAAAAGTTATTTCCCATCCGGCTTCGGAATGTTGATTATGGATTTCTATGCTGCCGTTTCCGAGTGTAAGTGTAAAGTCATTGTTCTGAATTTCATAATTATAAAAATAATCCTTAATGATATCGCCTTTGTAGCCGAGGCAAAGAACAAATTTATTAAAGCCGTAGTGGCTGAACGACTTCATGATATGCCAGAGGATAGGTCTTCCGGCGATCTCCACCATGGGCTTGGGTTTAAATTCAGTTTCTTCCTTAAGCCTTGTTCCGAGTCCGCCACATAATAATACGACCTTCATTAATTATAATTATAATTTAAAAATGTAAACTAAACTTTTTTGAAAGAGGATGATATTGATAAAGGAGATGATCTTAGACAAGTTTTATAAATGAGTTAATGATCTCAAAGCTGTCAGACTGTTTTTAAAGATCAACATAATCAAAATTCACCTGAAATGTATTTTTTATTGAAAGAAAAATAACTAAAATAAATTTTAATTATAAATCAATAATTTGTAAGTCAACGGTTCATAAAATCCTCACAAAGAGCATTGCTCGCTGATGTTCGCAGAATAGGATCGCAGATCTGCGCAGATCTGTGGAAAATATTTGCGTATATCAGCTAGAAAGAAATCTCTTCATGAAGAACTTTATTACTTTTATAAGTTGAATGAATAGGCTTCAATAATTAAATTGTGGACAATATTTCTAGAGAGTTGTCCGAGTGGTTGAAGGAGCACGCCTGGAAAGTGTGTTAGCGTCTAAAGCGCTACGAGGGTTCGAATCCCTCACTCTCTGCTATGAAGATGGGTGATATCCAATTGGTGACATGTCATAAGCTTCCTCACCGTTCATTTTTTTTCAGAGGAAGGCAATTTCCCGTATGCGCCAGATGTACCGGGATGTATCTTGGCTACATTACATTCCCTTTTTTTATGTTCGATATCATTCACTTAAGTCTTGTCATAACGCTGATCCTGCTCGTTCCGACTTTCATAGACGGACTGACGCAGGCATATTGCAGCAGGGAGAGCAATAACACGCTCAGATTGATCACAGGTATCATGTCCGGTGTTGGTCAGATGTCATTGGTAGCAATAATCGGCAAGTCAATGGGGTTTTTCATAATTAACCATTTTTTATAAACCAAACAATAAAACTATGGATCAGAATCAACCTCCGGTAGTTCCGGTACCTCCAGCACCTCCGGGAACACCATCATCAACACCAGACAAGCTTAGCACACCGTTTGTGATTTTGTCGTTTTGCATCCCCCTTGCAGGTGCAATTATTTATTTCATGAAAAAGGACAAGGAGCCCGCGTCAGCTAAGACAGCATGTACAGCGGCGATCATCGGCTTCGTTGTCGGCATTGCAGGTAACTTGATTTATACTTTAGTCAATAGATAATATTTCTACTTTTTTTATTTTAAAAGAATTGCCGGTCGCGTCTGCGATTGGTTTAGAATTCTTTTGAGTTGATTTGGTTAATTGGTTGATTTGTTAATTGGTTGATTGGTTAAATTGTTAATTGGTTAATTAGTTTTTATAGATTGAATTAATTTTTCAACTAACAACTAGTAACTAACAACTAGTAACTAACAACTAGTAACTAACAACTAGT